>NZ_JBDKXK010000035.1:0-33960 GCF_039710735.1 Cupriavidus sp. DL-D2
AGCCCAGACCGGCAGTGGCCAGCGCCACACCGGCACGACCGCGCCGCGCCATCTGATAGCCGTCGATCGTGGTCACCACCGACGACGATTCGCCCGGCAGGTTCACCAGAATGGCGGTGGTGGAACCACCGTACTGCGCGCCGTAGTAGATACCGGCCAGCATGATCAGCGCAGCCACCGGCGGCAGCGAGTACGTCACCGGCAACAGCATCGCGATGGTAGCCAGAGGTCCCAGGCCGGGCAGCACGCCGATCAGCGTACCGAGCACGCAGCCCAGGAACGCATAGGCGAGGTTCTGCAGCGACAATGCCGTGGAAAACCCCAAGGCAAGGTGTTCGAACAATTCCATTTGATGCGACTCCTTAGCCGGTGATGAAGGCAGGCCAGACCGGCATCTGCAGGTTGATGCCGTACACGAAGGCGCCCATGCTGATCAGCACGAGCACCACGCCGTTAAGCAGCGCGCCCTTCCAGCTGAACTCATGGCTTGCCATCGACGACACCAGCACCAGCACGAACACCGACAGCACCATGCCGAGCGGCTTGAGCAGCAGGCCGAACAGTACGACCGAACCCAGGATCCACAGCAGGATCTTCAGATCCCAGCGGGCCAGATGGTCTGCTTCGCCCTTGGACGACAGCGATCCGATTGCCACGACCGCGCCCAGCAGCGCGAGTACGAGACCGAGCAGGAACGGAAAATATCCCGGTCCCATCTTGGCGGCTGTTCCCATCGAATAGCCGCGCGCGACGAAGGAAAAGCCCAGGCCGACCAGAATGAACATCAGGCCGGAGGCAAAGTCCTTTTGGCTACGTATGCGCAAAACGATTCTCCTCAAAAGTATGAAAGGCGTTACCGCATGGCACGCCGGCTCAGACGTGCCACACGCGAACGCGCGATACGGACGCGTTCGACTCGCGACGCTGCGAAAGATAAGAACGTGATCTTTCAGCGGCCTTTCATTTGTCTGGCATTCAGGGTATTCACCGATCCCCGATACGTATGCGGTTTTTCCAAATACATCACAACATGATGTATTTGCGCGAGCGATGCACGTGAGGCGCAAGCCAATTGAAAGGCGAGGCAGTAAGGCGGATGAAAGGGAAGATCGCGCGTGGGCGCAGGATGGCCGTCGCGGAGACGTTTGAAGCTTTCGGCTCGCTTACGGCGTGAGGGCCGGCGCCACCGCAGAGGTCATATGTCCGGTCATGTGAACGCACCGAAGGATGTGTGCAAACACCCTTCGATGCGATTGACCGCTGGATTGACGCGTCGAACTAGCGCACCGGATCGGTGGCCGCGTCTTCGCATGGTGTGCCCATGCTGGTGTCGGCCGCCTGCCCCACAGCTTCGGCATGTGGCATCGTCGGCAGGATATGACTGCTTTTCCAGTTGCCGAAGCGGTAGTACGCAAAGGCCAGCACCACCGACACGATCGATCCAAGCGGGAAACTCCACCAGATCGATTCGGCACCGATGTGCGGCCCCAGCAGCCACGCGAACGGCAGCCGGATGACCCACATGGAGATGAAGAGGATCACCAGCGGTGCCATCACCGCGCCCGTGGCACGCACCGTACCGAACACCACGATGGTGAATCCGAACAGGATGAACGACCACAGCACCACGCGGTTCACGTGCTGCGCGATTTCGATGGCCACGCCATCGTCGCCAAGAAAGAGTCCGAGCGAGTGGCGATTGAAGAGATAGATCAGCGCCACCAGTGCACCCGTCATCGCCACGTTGAACAGCAGCCCCACCTGCGTGATACGCGAGACGCGCGCCCACAGCCCTGCCCCCACGTTCTGCGCCACCATCGACGACACACTGGCGCCCACGGCCAACGCAGGCATCTGCACGTAGGTCCAGAGTTGCGAAGCCACGCCATACGCCGCCGTGGTCTGCGACCCATAGGCATTGACCAGCGACATCATCACGATGGCCGATGACGAGATCACCACCATCTGCAAGCCCATCGGCAGCCCCTTGGCAACCAGCGCGCGCAGGATGGCCGTGTCGGGTATGAGCAAACCAAGCTGCGTGCGATGCAGCAGCAGGAAGTGCTTGCGGCGATAGAGCGTGACGATCATCGCCGCCAGGCTCGTCAACTGGGCAATCAGCGTGGCCAGCGCGGAGCCGGCAATGCCAAGCGCGGGAATCGGACCCACGCCGAAGATCAGGATCGGATTGAGCACCACATCGAGCACGGCCGACATCAACATGAAGTAGAACGGGGTGCGCGAATCCCCGGCGCCGCGCAGCGTCATCATCACGAAGTTGTAGAAGTACATGAACGGCAGCGCGATGAAGATGATGCGCAGATAGCTCACGGCCAGCGGTGCGGCATCCGCAGGCGTCTGCATGGCATCCAGGATGTCGGGCGTGAAGATATAGCCGAGTGCCGCCGCCAGGACCGAGAGCGCCACGAAGAACGTGGTGCCCGTGCCCACCACGCGCCGGGCCTCGTCGATGTCGCGCGCCCCGATCGCCTGCCCGATCAGGATCGTGTTGGCCATGCTGATGCCGAACACCACCCCGAGCAGGAAGAACAGGATGATGTTGGCATTCGACGTGGCGGTGAGCGCCGCCTCGCCAAGAAAGCGCCCGACCCAGATCGAATTGATCGAGGCATTGAGCGACTGCAGGATGTTGCTGCCCAGCACAGGCAGCGAAAACATCAATAGCGTGCGGCCAATCGGGCCGGTGGTCAGTCTGGCGTCGGGTTTCATCGAAGGTGTGGATTTCCGCGCCGCAACAATTGCTGACTCGCGCGAAGGATTTGGACTCGTCAGTCTAATGAATCGCCCTGCGTACCGCCATTGCCGCCGCGCTGACACACACGGGATGCGCCTCGTCCGATTATCGGCCAGCGATGATCTCTGTGCGCGCGTGGCGCCTAAGCGTTAAGCTTGCGGTTTTCTTCGGTGAGCCCGGTGCGGCGCGCCGTTCCATCCCCTCAGGAGCTACGCATGATGTACCAGGATCTGGCCCTCTACATCGATGGTGAATTCGTATCGGGCGGCGGCCGGCGCGAGCAGGACGTCATCAATCCCGCCACGCAGGAAGTGCTGGGCAAACTGCCGCATGCCACCACCGCCGACCTCGACCGGGCACTGGCTGCCGCACAACGCGCTTTTGAAAGCTGGAAGAAGACGTCGCCGCTGGAGCGCTCCGGCATCCTGCGCCGCGTGGCAGAACTGACCCGCACCCGTGCGCGTGAAATCGGCCGTGATATCACGCTGGACCAGGGCAAGCCGCTGGCCGAAGCCATCGGCGAAGTCACCATCTGCGCCGAGCACGCCGAGTGGCATGCCGAGGAATGCCGCCGCATCTATGGCCGCGTGATTCCGCCGCGCAACCCGGCCGTCCGCCAGATCGTGGTGCGCGAGCCCATCGGCGTCTGTGCTGCCTTCACGCCGTGGAATTTCCCGTTCAACCAGGCCATCCGCAAGATCGTTGCCGCCATCGGCGCCGGTTGCACGCTGATCCTGAAGGGCCCGGAAGATTCCCCGAGCGCCGTCGTGGCGCTGGCCCGACTGTTCCACGATGCAGGACTGCCCCCGGGCGTGCTGAACATCGTCTGGGGCGTGCCGGGCGAAATCTCCACATACCTGATCGAATCGCCCATCGTGCGCAAGATCTCGTTCACGGGTTCGGTGCCCGTGGGCAAACAACTGGCCGCACTGGCCGGTGCGCACATGAAGCGCGTGACGATGGAACTGGGGGGCCACTCGCCGGTGATCGTGTTCGACGATGCCGATATCGAACCGGCTGCAGAGATGCTCGCGCGTTTCAAGCTGCGCAATGCCGGCCAGGTCTGCGTGTCGCCAACGCGCTTCTACGTCCAGGAAAAGGCGTACGACAAGTTCCTGGCGCGCTTCACCGAAGTCATCGGCTCGATCAAGGTCGGCAATGGCCTCGACGATGGCACGCAGATGGGACCGCTGGCCCATGAGCGCCGTATCGCATCGATGGAGCAGTTCCTCGACAACGCCAGCCAGCGCGGCGGCAAGGTCGTGGCGGGCGGTTCGCGCATTGGCGACAAGGGCTTCTTCTTTGCCCCGACCGTCGTGACCGAACTGCCCGACGATTCGATGCTGATGACCGAAGAGCCGTTCGGTCCGGTGGCGCCGGTCACGCGGTTCAAGGACACCGAGGAAGTGCTGCGCCGCGCCAACAGCCTGCCGTTCGGCCTGGCCTCGTATGTGTTTACGAACTCGCTGAAGACCGCGCACCAGGTATCGAACGGGCTCGAAGCCGGCATGGTCAACATCAACCACTTCGGCATGGCGCTGTCCGAGACGCCGTTCGGCGGCATCAAGGATTCTGGCATCGGCAGCGAAGGCGGCCAGGAGACCTTCGATGGCTACCTCGTAACCAAGTTCATCACGCAGGTCTAAGCCTGTCGCGCTCCTCTCCCACGCGGCGGGGAGCGCGCCTTACTTGAAGAATTCCCCGCGCAGCAGGAATGTGTAGTCCGCCTCTGCGGCCATGAGCCACAGCAGCACCAGCAAGCAGAGCGGCGGCAGCAGGATGGCCCACATCAGCGCCATGCGCTCCCATGCCATGTGCATGAACACAGAGATGATGAGCCCCGCCTTCAACGCCATGAAGACGAGGATCAGCGTCCAGCGCAATACGCCGCCCACATGGAAGTAGTCCACCATGTATGACAGCGTGGACAACACGAACAGCAGCACCCACACCTTGAGGTAGAGCCCGATCGGATGCTGCTGGCCTTCGTGACTCGCAGACGCATCGTCGCCGTCGTGTGACGTGGCCGGTATTCCTGGATTGCTCGACATGGCTTGACCTCACCAGAGATAGTAGAGCGCGAAGATAAACACCCAGACCAGATCCACGAAGTGCCAGTACAGCCCGGCGATCTCCACGGCCTGGTAGTTGCCGCTGGCGTGGTAGTGGCCGCGCAGCACCTTGCTCGCTATCACCAGCAGATAGATCACGCCGCAGGTCACGTGGAACCCGTGAAAGCCCGTGATCATGAAAAACGTGGAGCCGAACTGCTCGGCACCCATCGGATTGCCCCAGGGCCGCACGCCTTCCTGTATCAGCTTGGTCCATTCGAATGCCTGCATGCAGACGAAGACCTCACCCAGCCACGCCGTCGCCAGCATCAGATACGCGCATTGCAGCGGTTGCCGACGGTACGCATAGTTGACCGCCATCGCCATGGTGCCGCTGCTTGTGATCAGCACGAACGTCATGATCGCGATCAGGATCAGCGGCACGGGCTGCCCGGCGATGTCGAGCGCGAAGACCTCGCTCGGATTGGGCCACGGCACCGTGGTGGTCATGCGCACGGTCATATAGCCGATCAGGAAGCAGCTGAAGACAAAGGTGTCGGACAGCAGGAATATCCACATCATGGCCTTGCCCCACGACACCTTGAACGCGCGCTGGTCCGAGGACCAGTCCGCCACAAGGCCGCGGAGCCCCGCCGGCGCGTGACCGGCGGCGTTGGCGTGGGTAGTGACTTGCGAACTCATCGGCGTACCTCCTTCATCCCCTGCCGCAGATAAAGTCCACAAGCTCGGGCGTCAGCCATCCGAGCGTTGCCAGCAGCACCAGCCATACCGCGAGCAAGAAGTGCCAGTAACGCGCGCAGAGCGCGATGCGCGTCTGCGTGCGCACGCCGCTGCCCCGGTCGGATGCCACCACCGTGTAGCCGATCAATCCACCAAGCATGTGCAAGCCATGCATCGCCGTGAGCAGGTAGAAGAAGCTGCCGGCCGGATGGCTCGCAAAGCCCACCTGTATCGCATGCAGCGCACTCCACGCCCACAACTGCGAACCGACGAATGCCGCCGCACCCAGCGCCCCCAGCCGCAACGCACGGCGCGCATCGGCCATGCGTCCGGCGCGTGCTGCGCGCGATGCCACGGCCATGGCCACGCTCGCACCCATCAGCAATGCAGTGGAAAGCCACACCTGCCAAGGCAACGCAATGCGATGCCAGTCCGGACTATCCATCCGCATCACGTACGCCGCGAGAAACAGCGCAAACAGCGACGTGACCACGGCCATGAACACCCACAAGCCGATACTGCCCGGTGCCGGGTGTCCACGTCCCTGCGTGGCATCGCCACCAGGCCCACTGCCCGGCGATTCACGCGAGACACGGAACACGCCGGGATTGCTTTGCGTAGCGGTGGCATCGGGATTCATGCGACGGCCCCCCGGCTCGAATGCGGTTCGGGTTCGGCACCGCCCGCCTCGGGCGGCGCGTTCTGCGCGATGTAGTCATCCTTGGCACCGGGTACGCTGTACGCATAGGCCCAGCGATACACCACGGGCAGATGCGGTCCCCAGTTGCCATGACCGGGCGGCGTCTCGGCTGTCTGCCATTCGAGCGATGCCGCACGCCACGGATTGGCACCGGCAGGCTCGCCACGCCGCAGGCTCCAGAACAGGTTGAAGACGAACAGCAACTGCGCCGCCGCCACGATGAATGCGGCGACGGAGATATACATGTTCATCGTGTGTGCGGACTCGGGGATGAAGCTGTAGTTGTCCCACGCGTAGTAACGGCGCGGCATGCCGAGCACACCGAGGTAGTGCATCGGAAAGAAAATCGCGTACGTGCCAACGAACGTGACCCAGAAATGGATGCGGCCGAGCGTGTCGTTCAGCATGCGTCCGGTGACTTTCGGATACCAGTGATAGAGCCCGCCAAAGACAACGAGGATCGGCGAGACACCCATCACCATGTGAAAGTGCGCCACCACGAAGTAGGTGTTAGACAGCGGAATGTCCACGCTGACATTACCGAGGAACAGTCCGGTCAATCCGCCGATCACGAACGTGCTGATAAACGCGATGGCGAACAGCATCGGCACCGTGAAATGGATATCGCCCCGCCATAGCGTGATCACCCAGTTGTAGACCTTGATGGCCGTGGGCACGGCAATGATCAGCGTGGTCGTGGCGAAGAAGAAACCGAAGTACGGATTCATGCCGCTCACGAACATATGGTGCGCCCACACCACCACGGACAACAGGCCAATCGCCAGGATCGCCCAGACCATGGTGCGATACCCGAAGATGCTCTTGCGCGAATGCACGCTGACCAGATCGGAGACGATGCCGAACGCCGGCAACGCCACGATATAGACCTCCGGATGGCCGAAGAACCAGAACAGGTGCTGGAACAGCAACGGGCTGCCGCCCTTGTAGTTGAGCTGCTGGCCCATCGACACCACGGCAGGCATGAAGAAGCTCGTACCCAGTGTCTTGTCCAGCAGCATCATCACGCCCGACACGAACAGCGCCGGAAACGCCAGCAGCGCAAGGATCGTCGCCATGAAGATGCCCCACACCGACAGCGGCATGCGCAACAAGGTCATGCCTTCGGTACGCGCCTGCAACACCGTGGTCACATAGTTCAGGCCACCCATCGTGGCTGCGACGATAAAGATCACCAGCGACGCGAGCATCATGATGATGCCCCAGTCATGCCCCGGTGTACCGGGCAGGATCGACTGCGGCGGATACAGCGTCCAGCCCGCGCCGGTTGGCCCACCCGGTACGAAAAAGCTCGCCAGCAACACGATGACCGACAGGAAGTAGACCCAGAAACTCAGCATGTTGAGGAACGGGAACACCATGTCCCGCGCGCCCACCATCAGCGGGATCAGGTAGTTGCCGAAGCCGCCGAGGAACAGTGCCGTCAGCAGGTAGATCACCATGATCATCCCGTGCATCGTCACGTACTGGTAGTAGCGATTGGCGTCGATGAAATCGAACTTGCCCGGAAAGCCGAGCTGCATGCGCATGAGATTCGACAGCAGCACGCCCACCAGCCCCACGAAGATGGCCACCAGCGTGTACTGCACCGCAATCACCTTGTGGTCCTGGCTCCAGATATAGCGCGTCCAGAAACTCTGCGGACCGTGATCATGGTGGGTATCGTGATCGGCGTAGGCCATCGTTTCCCTCCTGCTATTTCCCCGCCTGCGAACCCGCGGCGCCACCCAGCGAGCGGATGTACGCGGACAGCGCCGCAACCTCGGCATCGGTGATGGGCACCTTCGGCATCACGGGGCCGAAACCCTTCACGATGCGTGCGGCTGGATCGGCAATCTCCGTGTGCAGGAACGCATCGTCCACACTGGCGCTGCTGCCATTCGTGAAGGTCTGCGTGCTGCCGTAAAGCCCTTTCCACGATGGCCCCACACCCGGCGTGCCGTCGACGCTGTGGCACGCCACGCATCCCTTGCTCTGCGCCAGCGCGCGTCCCTGTTCGGCCACGCTGCCCGCTGCGGCGGTGCCCGGCGATGCAGCTACCGGTTGCGCGGCCTTCGCCATCGCCATGGCAAACGTCTGCTGCTTCGCGAGCCACGCGTCGAATGCTGCGCCGTCCTCCACCACCATATGCCCGCGCATGTTGTAGTGCCCCACGCCGCATAGCTGTGCACAGAGGATGTCGTATCGTCCGGCCACCGTGGGCGTGAACCAGAAGGAGGTGACCATGCCCGGCACCATGTTCATCCGTGCACGGATCGGCGGCACATAGAAATCGTGCAGCACATCCTTCGAACGCAGCAGCACCTTGACGGGGCGGTTCAGCGGCAGATGCACTTCGGGACCCACGATGATCACATCGTCCTGCCCGTTCGGATCGTCGGGATTCACGCCCAGCGGATTGGTGCCGTTGACGAACCGCGCATCGCTGGTACCCAACTGCCCGCCCCTTCCCGGAAAGCGGAACGCCCACTGCCATTGCGATCCCACCACCTCCACCACCATGGCATCGCGTGGTGGTCTCACATAGTCCGCATACACGACCAGGCCCGGCGCCAGCAACGCCATGATGCCTACCGCTGTCAGACCGATCAGCCACAGTTCGAGCTTGCGGTTCTCCGGCTCATAGTGCGCGCGATGGCCATCGCGATGGCGGTAGCGCCAGACGATCCATCCGATGAACAGGTTGATGACGACGAAGAAGATTCCCGTGATGACGAGAGTAATGGTCAGCGTGTCGTCCATCTGCTTCCAGTTGGACGCGAGGGGCGTGGCCCACCACGGGCTCAGAAAATGGAAGAGCACCGAGGCGACCACCATTACGACGAGTGCGATGGCAATGGCCATGTCCACCCTCCCCGCTCACGCGCGCGGACCATGCGTGCGTCCGCTGAGGCACGTGCCAAACGGCACGTGAGATAAGACTAGTGCATTGGCTCAGGTCACGGCAAGACAACATGGCCGGCACGCCGTGCGGCGGCGCGCACGCGATGCATTGCAACAAAAATGGCGGAGGGGCATTGCGTGCCCGCCCGCCATTTGCGCCCGACGCGATGTCGAACTGCTATCGCATGTCACTAATGCGAGACATCGCGCGACTCCAGCTTCCAGTAGCAGAAGCCGATCGCCATCCCGAAGATGATGTGGCTCGCCACCGTGTGCCAGCCACGCAACTGCACGAACCACGGGAAGGCGGCCGTCATGACGTAGAAGTTGAACAGGTAGACCACCACGCCGAATACAGCACCCACCAGCAGCGACATCCCCAGGCTGGAATCGAGCTGGAACGGGGCGATGATCATTGCCAGGATCATGCCGAGGACGGCACCCAGCGCGAAGTGGATGATCAACGCCGCAGCGGTGGTGCCAATGCTGAACATCGACGTCTGCAAGACGTCCTGTCCCATCACGATGGCGGCGATGATGCGCGTCATCCCCCACGGGTGGCCGTCGGACATCATCGTGGACCAGAACAACTCCATCAGCAACAGCAACGCGCCAGCCACCACGCCGGATACCGCCGCCGCCGACCAATCCGGCAATCGGCGCACGTAATGGTGCGAATGCATGTGAAGTTCCATAGCGCTTCTCCTTCCACCCGGGCCGCCAATGGCCCCCATGCGTCCAGCATAGGACACCTGCGGAGGCAGTCAGCAACTGCACAGTCTGCACTGCAGCATGGAAGCGCGTGCCAGGTATCGCCGGAGATACTTGCGGTGACGTGGCGATATGTCAGATCTTGATCCAATTCAAACAGCGCGGGAGAACCCTGATGCGCGCGGCCTTGTATTCGCCACACACTGCCTATACTGGAAATACCAAGCAAGACAGGAGACCGCCATGTTTCATCTGCAGGCGCACGATCTTGTATTTCTGATCCCCATGGCACTCGTCGGACTACTGGCGATGGGGGCGATTCCAGTGGCCGCCAAAGCCCTGCGCATCAGCTGCCGCTGTGCGGGCGTCATCATCGGCGTATTGATGGGTGTGCTGGTACTCGAAGCGATACCGCTGCTGATCTAGCACCCTTCGAGAGAGAGAGAAGGGGGGCGTCATGTCCCTGACCATGCTCGCCGCCGCGATGGCGGCGCTGCTGCTGATCACTATTGCGTCAGCGCTGTGGCGCTGCTCGCATCCGTATCGCATGCGATACCGCCGCTGCGAGACGGCGCGCCGACGCACGGAGCCGTGCCGACGCGCACCCAGGCGCCATACGTAACTCAGAACTCGACCATCGAGAAGTCACCCTTGCTGACGTCGCATTCGGGGCAACGCCAGTCTTCGGGAATGTCTTCCCAGCGCGTGCCGGGGGCGATACCGTCCTCGGGCCAGCCCTGTTCCTCGTCGTACACCCATCCGCAGATCAGGCAAACCCAGGTCTTGTAGGCAATCGCTTCCTGTTCCAACACTCGCTCCCAAGTCATAGATAAAAAGGGTGGATTTCAATCCGGGGCGAATGATACGCGGTTTCGACGGCGCGGCGCGGCGCGGCGTTCGAAGCTTTCATTCAAACGCCGCGGCCATTCCGATTACTGGCGGATCGAGAAATCCACGCGATTGGGCGAGCCTTTGTCCTTGATGCCTTCGGCCGTCAGCTTGGGCGCTGTCAGGAAGAGTTTTGCATCGGGAACCTTGCCATCGCGCTCCAACGACTGCTTGACGGCCAGCGCGCGCTGCTCCGCCAGCGCACGCAATCCGGCGTCGGTGACCGGCGCATTCTGCAGCAGCAGTTTCTCCATCTCGGCCGGCGGCAGCGACTTGTTCAGGCCAATGAAATTGGTCGGCTTCTTGAACGACTCGCGCTTGTACACGACTTCGAGATACTTCGGGTACTCCTGCTTCGATACCGTCACGCGCGCGCTCTGTTCGCCGCCCTCGCCTTCTTCGGCCTGGTTGCCTTCCTGTGCGGTGCGACGCAGTTCGCGCTCCTTGGCCTGGGCCACGCGTTGATCGAGCCAGACACGGCGCGCACCGTCCGCATCGGTAGCGGGATCGATACGTCCGCTGATTTCCAGCCGCAGCGATGGTCGATCGTTAAGCGCCTTGCCAACGGTCTCGATCTTCTTGCGCGCCTCATCGTTGAGCGTCGATGAACCCGGCGCGAACTCGATATAGCCTAGCTCCTCACCACTGCCGCCAAACGCGGAAGCAATCAGCGAGAACGGTGACGTGATCGCCTTGGTCAGCAGATTCACGATCACGCGCATGATCACCCCGCCGATGCTGAACTCGGGGTCGGACAACGATCCCGATACCGGCAGGTTGATGTCGATGACACCATTGCGATCCTTGAGCAGCGACACCGCCAGCAGCACCGGCAGCTTCACCGCGTCAGGGCTGTCGGTCTTCTCACCAAACGTCAGTTGGTCCAGATACAGGTGGTTGCGTGCATCGAGCTTTCCATTCTCGATCTTGTACGCCACATCCACGGTCAGCTTGCCCTTGGTAATGGGGTAGCCCGCATACTTGGCCGCATACGGCGTCAAGCGTGTCAGCTCCACGCCGGCCGCCTTGGCGGCAATGTCGAGATAGAGCTGCTCGCCCAGCGGATTGAGCTTGCCGCTGATCGTGACCGGCGCATCGTCGTCAAGCCGGCCATCGAGCGCGAGATCCGCAGGCGTGGGATCTCCCGTTGACACCTTCGACACCGACCCCTTCATATCGGTCAGGTTCGCCGAGTAGTTCGGCTTGACGAAGAAGTCCGAGAAATTGATGTTGCCCTTGTTGATCGACACCCCACCCAACCGGATCTGCGGCTTCGGCCCCGTCGATGCCTGTGCCGGCGCCGCCTTTGCCGCGCTGGCGGCTGGGGGCGCCGAGGCCGGGTTGGCCTGCGTCAGGCTGGTGGACGGAGCGGCCTCGCCCTTCTCCGCACCACCGGCCATCACGTCCTGCAGGTTCAGCCGCCCGTTGGCATTGAGGATCACGCGCGCGTAGAAATCGGACAGCGCCACATTGTTGATGCCAATCTGCATGGGCCCTTTCGTCTCATCCATGCCGAAGTCGATACCGGTCACGGAGAGCGAGCGCCAGCGCAGGAAATCCTCGCCCGAGATGCGGTCCACGGTGCGCACGTTGCCCGCCTGCGCATTGCCGTTGAAGCGCACCACCATCGGCTTGCCGGCCGGCAGGTGATAACCGAGCTTGCCCTTGAGCGACATCGTGCCGCTGCGCAGCGCCGCATTGAAACGGTCAGCCATGTAGGGCTGCATCGGCGCGAGGTCGAGATCGCGCACATCGAGCTGGAGTTGCGCACCGGGGCCAGTCGGCATGACCTGCCCATCGATATTCATCACGCCCTTGCGGCCACTTTCGGCATGCAGCTTCACCGGCAAGGGACTGGGTGACAGCGGCCACGTGACGGTTCCCGTGGTGAGGCCGATATTGCGGAACTGATGGATGACCGGTCTGCCGTTGTTGGCGCCAGCAGGCTCGTAGTCCGCCAGACGCGCTGCGCCGCCATCGACGGCAACCTTGCCGATGCGCACCTTCCACACCGGCGCCTCGGCCTTTCCATTGGCAACCCGTGCGGGCTGGGCGGCCACGCGCTTCTGCGCCGAAACATCCTCCGCAGACTCCTTGGCCCAGATCCGCGCCATCTCCAGCAACTGTCCGCGATGATCGCGTGTGGCGGATATCTGCGGCTGGGTCAATGCCACCTGCCCGGCTTCGAAACTCTGTTTGGCAAGATCGAAATTGATATCGTCCAATACCAGCTTGTCTGCGCGGAGCAGCGGCAGATTGGCGCCTTCCGTATCGGCGGCACGGCTCCCACGCGCAATACGCGCGGTGCGGACGTTCCGGCCTGAGTTTGCCGGTTTCGCCACCGCAGCCTTACCATCCGTACCCGCCGAAGCCGGCAGCACAACGGACTCGCGCGTGGCGACGTACACCGGCGACAGTTCCAGCCGAGATTTCTGCAGCGTGAACTGGAACACGGGCTGGGTCCACGCCATCGCGTAGTGCAGTTCGGCATTGATGCCGGTCTCACCAAACTGGCTCTGCAGTTCGCGCGGCCACCATGCCGAGAACCCCTGCGGTCGCAGTCCCGCCGTTTCCAGCGTGCCGGTCAGCGTGCCGGCCTTGAGCGCCAGTTCGCCGGTGTGCTTGAGCGTCTGGCCGTTGGCGATGGTGATATTGGCGTCGAGTTTCGCAGGCTTGTCTCCTGCACTGGCCAGATTGGCCACCTCGACATTGACCGGGCCG
This sequence comes from Cupriavidus sp. DL-D2, assembly GCF_039710735.1. Lineage (NCBI taxonomy): Bacteria > Pseudomonadati > Pseudomonadota > Betaproteobacteria > Burkholderiales > Burkholderiaceae > Cupriavidus > Cupriavidus sp. DL-D2. The sequence goes on from NZ_JBDKXK010000035.1 coordinate 13,469, forward strand.
ATATCGAGCTTGCCTGGCCCTGATGGCGCCAGTTCGTCGACAAACCCAAGTTTCGCTTCCTTGAGCGTGACGCGATCCACGGCATACGACCACGGCACCTCCTCTGCCTTCGGCGGCGCCTGCACGCCTGCGGCGGCGGGTGCGGAGGCGGGTGCGGAGGCGGCAGCGGGTGCGCTTGCCGCCGATGCAGCCTTCGTCTCTGCATTGGCAGTGGTCACAGGCGCGGCATCCGGCAGGAACGCGGTTGCCAGGTTCAGCGACCCATCTGCCCGCCGGGCGGCCTGCAAACCGAGTCCCTCCAGGTCGATGCTCTTGATATGCGCCTTGTGCGCAAGCGGTTCGATGCGGCCGATATCGACAACCAACCGCCCGGCCTTGACCAGCGGCGCGCCGGCATGCGTCTGCACATCGGCCTCGCGCAGCGTGATGGTGCCGGCGACGAACAGGTCCTGCTTGTCCTTGTCCTGCCGGAAGCCGATATTCAGGCGCGTGTCCACCCGCCCGCCCTTGACCTCGGCATCCTTGAGCTTTGGCGCGAACGCCGTGTACTTCGCCACCTCCAGGCCATCGAGGTTGACGTTGAGGTTGGTTTCGCGCGTATCCGCAAATGGCTGCGCCGTCCCGTTCAACGCCAGTGGCGTACCGTTAATCTTCGCGAACAGCGTCGGCAGCGTGTTGATCGTGGTGTCGTGCGGCAGGTTCGACAGAAACGGCAACGTCAGCGTGAAATTCTCCACGCGCTGCACGGTATCGAGCCGCTTGTCCTCATACAGGAAGCTGGTATTGGTGACCGCGATATTGCTGACCGAGAATTTCGCGGGCTTGCTGTCCGCCGGCTTCGGCGGCTGCGCGGCGAATCGATCCTGGATATCGGCAAAACTCATGCGCCCGTCGGCGTCGCGCACCACATGCACCGACAGCCGGTCTACATGCAGCGTATTGACCACAGGCGCCAGATGCCAGATGGAGGCCGCGGAGGTATCGGCCTCGACCTGCCCAAGCGTCAGCATCGGCGTCTTGCCGTCCGGCTCGAAAATGGTCAGGTCATTCAGCGTGGCGGCCAGCTTGAACGGCTGCACATGCGCGCCGCCCAGCGTCACCTTGCGGCCCAGGGCCTCGGTCGCCTGTTTTTCGACCAGGTACTTGATCAGCGGCGGCCCGCCGAAATAGCCGGCCAGCCCGAAAAGCGCCAGCGCCGCCGCCACGCCGCCCACCACGCGCACCGCCACGCGCCTGCGTGGCGTGGCCATGGCCGCGCCTGACGCAGCCTGGATGGAATCCTTGAAAGCCATGTCACCTCAGTTAGTCTGACCCCACGCCGCACTCGTTTCGGACGCTGTGTGCCCCGGATTTCACTTGCTTTTGTATTATGGAGACGGATTATGGCAGCCCAAAGGGCGATTTAGTATCTGGTTGCGGAAAATCGAAGTAATGGGAAATGCCAATCTGGTATCTTTACGCCTTTGCGAAGCGTACCGTCGTGCCCGCCAGCTATCCGCCGGCCCGGTTCGCCAAGTTCGTGCTGTCACCCTTCGGCCGTCTTCCTCCACGTTATCCGTGTTGCGCGCTTCGCATGTGAAGTCAATATCCATGCGAGTCATTTCATGTCCACCTCCAGCAGTACAGCCGGGGCAATGGGTGCGCAAGGCGGCCACGCCGCCCGCCCGCTGACCGGCCAGGACTACAAGACACTAGCGCTGGCCGCACTCGGCGGCGCGCTTGAGTTCTACGATTTCATCATCTTCGTCTTTTTCGCCAAGGTCATCGGCCAGCTGTTCTTCCCCGCATCCGTGCCGGACTGGCTGCGTCTGCTCCAGACCTTCGGCATCTTTGCGGCAGGCTACCTGGCGCGTCCGCTCGGCGGCATCATCATGGCGCACTTCGGCGACCTGCTCGGCCGCAAGAAGATGTTCACGCTGTCGATCCTGCTGATGTCGGTGCCCACGCTGCTGATGGGCCTGCTGCCCACCTACGCCACGATCGGCCTGCTGGCCCCGATGCTGCTGCTCCTGATGCGTGTCCTGCAAGGCGCCGCCGTCGGTGGCGAAGTGCCAGGCGCATGGGTGTTCGTCTCCGAGCACGTGCCCCCGCGCCACATCGGCTATGCCTGCGGCACGCTGACCGCCGGTCTCACGGCAGGCATCCTGTTGGGTTCACTGGTGGCCACGGGCATCAACGCCGTGTTCACGCCCGAGGAAGTCATCTCGCACGGCTGGCGTCTGCCGTTCATCCTGGGCGGCGTGTTCGGCGTGGGCTCGATGTACCTGCGCCGCTGGCTGCATGAGACGCCGGTGTTCGCCGAACTGCAGCAACGCAAGGCGCTTGCCGCCGAAATGCCGCTCAAGGCCGTGATCCGCGATCATCGCGGCGCCGTGCTGATCTCGGTTCTGCTGACGTGGATGCTGTCCGCCGCCATCGTCGTGGTGATTCTGCTGACGCCCACCTATCTGCAAACCCTGTTCGGCTTCGATCCACGCACCGCCCTTGTCGCCAATAGTGCGGCCACGCTGTGCCTGTCGGTGGGCTGTGTGGTGGCTGGCGTGCTGGCCGACCGCATCGGACCGCGCGTGACGCTGGCCGTCGGCGGCGTATTCCTGGCCGCCACGGCCTATGCGCTCTACACCACGGTGGGCACGCGCCCGGACCTGCTGCTGCCGCTCTATGCGCTGGCCGGTTTCTTCGTCGGCACGATCGGCGCGGTGCCGTACGTTCTGGTCCACGCCTTCCCGGCGCAGGTGCGCTTCTCGGGCCTGTCGTTCTCGTACAACGTCTCGTACGCGATCTTCGGCGGGCTGACCCCGGTGGTGGTCTCGCTGATGCTGAAGACCGACAAGCTCGCTCCTGCGCACTATGTCGTGGCCGTCTGCATCATGGGCATCATCACCGCCCTGTTCATCCGCAAGCGCGCAGTCTGATCGCACCAGCGCCCTCCGGAAGCGATGACGAAAAAGGGGAAGGCCACCAGCCTTCCCCTTTTTTTTCTTGCTCATTCCTGGCTAGACCATCCGCCGATGCTGCCGGAAGAACTGCCACATCAACCAGCTTGCGTCGGGCCCCAGGGCACTGTGATACGGCACCGCCGCATCGCCACCGCTCCAGGCGTGCCCCAGCCCCGCCACTTCGACGAGCCTGACGAGATCGCGGCCCCAACGTCCGAAGCGCGCCTCACGGCATTCGCCCTCGCCCACGGGTGGCGCATCGTTGGCGCAATCGAGCCGTTGCCCAAGCTGGTCGCTCAGGCCGTTGTAGGCCAGGAACTGCCGCGCCAGCAGCCGCCCATTGAGTGGATTCACCGCATCGTCGTCCAGACCGTGTAACACGATGGCCGGCATTTCCGGACCGCCAAGCGTCACCCCCGCCGCATCCAGCAGCATCGCCGGCGCTGTCTCGGACCCCTCGCGCATCGCCTTGAGGCCCCCGGCCGGTGTATCGGCCGCGCCGATCACCACACCGGAATGCAGGCCCACTGCGGCCACCTTGCCGGGATAGCGCAGCGCCACCACGGCGGCCATGGCCGCGCCGGCCGACAGGCCGGCCAGATAAATCTCGCCGCTACGCACATCGGGACGCGCAGCCAGTTCATCGATCAGCATGGAGACGGCTTGCGCCTCCCGCCCGCCAACCCCGGCACCCAGATCAAACCACTGCCAGCAACGGTGCACCGAACGGCGTAGCGGCTGCTGCGGATAGGCCACGATAAAGCCTTCGCGCTCGGCCAGCGCATTCATCCGCGTGCCTGCGGCAAGGTTTTCGGGGGTCTGTTGGCAGCCGTGCAGCATCACCACCACGGGCAATGCACCCTTGGCGCGGGACGGAATGTAGAGCCGATAGGAAAGCTGCGGCACCAGTTCGCCAGGCAGCGGCGCCAGCGGAAGCCTGAGCTCCTGCCATGCGCCGGGCAGGTCGTGAGGTGCGGGTTGGCCTGGCGCGGGATGTCGCGCCCGGACAGGGGCCGAAAACGGAAAATCGATCCGTTCCAGCCAGGATCCTGATTTTTGCAAGGCCCGGTACTGCGCTCGGCCCAAGCGGCGCCATTGCGTATCCCAGGCCGGAGACAGGCTTTTCGCCATGTGAAGACTCCTGCTCGTCTGTGAACGTGGCTCCTCCTTATTGTGCGACGCAGCATAACACAGACAAACGGCGCCATCCTCGCCATTGTCTGTAAGAAGCAACATGAGAAAAGGAAACAATTCCGGCCTTTGTCGGGTGCCGATTACACAGCCCCGGCGCAGCGCCTGACACGAACTACCGCTCCGCTACCGGCGTCCAGCCCTCGGTAGAAAGCGAGCGGATGCCGCCCGCCCGGCTTGCGGTGGCGCTACCGAAGTCACGCTGATAAAAATTCCGGTCGCTATCGAGCAGAAAGGTGTGTACGCCGGTTTGGCCATAACGGGCGGGCCACGCAAGCAGTCCATACTTGGCCTTGCTTCCCGCAGGTGCTGCGATCACACGGAAACGATAGCCATAGAACGCCTCGTCAGGCGGCGTCTCGGGCACCATCGCCAGCGCGTCCGGTCCCAGCGGACTGTCGGTATCTATCGAGGCCGATGGCCAATAAAGACCGTTGGTCTTGCCCGGTGTGCTGACCAGTTGCCGGGCATATGCCCCATTGCCAACCTGCTCGGCATAACGCTGCTGTGCGTCGGCCAGCTGCAACAGCGTGTCCATCGCCACAATTTCGTTGCGCCCGATTCGCCGCACCCGGACTTCGCGCTCACCGGCCTGCAGGTCGAACTGCCAGCCTGCTTGACGCTTGACGATGGGAACGGGGAAGGTCCACCCGCTCGGCCCCACCTCGATACTCGCCGCGCCATCGCCCTGGCTGCGGATCGTATGATGCGCAGCCCATGCGCCAAGGAAGTCATAGACATCCTGCTGATCAAGCTGCGGCGGCAGAAGCCTGGTGTACTGGGCACCGAGCACGCGCCGGAGCGCATCCTGGTCGCTGCGTGCCACGCCATCGCCGAGCGCATTCATTGCCGCTTCGGGGGACGGGAACATCTCCTGGGCCATGACCGGTGCGGCAACGCACAGCAAGGTAGCCATCGCCAGCATGCGCAACGGACGCAGCCGCAGCGCACGCCTGGTGTCACTTGTCTGTTCACGCATCATCGTTATCTCCGACCATGACCGAGATGTCCGCCACCACCGCCACCATGAAAGCCGCCCCCGCCGCCGCCCGAGCGTTGCGGCGCGGAACGCTGCGGCATGGCGTGGCGCGGTGACTGGCCGCCCGTGCGCTGGACACTGTTGTTGCCGCGCTGAACCTGCTGGCGCTGCCGATCTCCATTGCCCGCGTCGCGGAATGCGTTGTCGCGATTGGCATTGCGGGAGCGGTTCCGCGCATCCGCCTGATCGGCACGTTGGCGATCCGCACCGGCTGCGCGTGGGTTCTGTCCCGCCTGTCGATTCACGCCCCGCCCGCCGTGCCCTTCGATCGATTGCCCGGTTCGACCCTGGAACGACTGCGCGGCGCGGTCGCGTGCAGCATCGCGCTGATTCTGCACACCGCCGCCACCCTGCCCCGGACGCTGGGCGCCCAACTGGCCGGTCTGGCCCGGCGGCCGATTCTGCTGTCGATTGGCCAGGCCCTGCTGGCGCTGTGCGTCGAACCGGTTCGACACGTTGGGATTGTTGTACGGGACGTTGCCGCGATTGGCCGGGTTATGCTGCCAGTTCACGTTGGCGCGGTTCACGTCCAACCGCTGGTTCACGTTGATGTTGTTGTAGCGATTGACGTTGATATTGACGTCGTGGTTGTTCCAGTTGAATCCGCCCCAGAGCGAATTGACCGCCGCCACGCCGAGACCGAAGCCGATGCCGGCCACGAGCGAGGTGGCAAACACCGATCCCGGCGGCGGCGGATAGTAAGCAGGCGGATAGGCCGGATAAGGCCACGCGCCATAGACCACCGTGGGGTTGTACGCCGGCACGTAGACCACCTGCGGGTTGGCCGGCTCGATCTGGACGATCGTCGTGCCGCCGCTCTGCTGGGTCACCACCTTCTGCTGTTCGGTGGTCTTGAGCGAGCCCGCCTGCTGCGCCTGCACGCGCAGCCGCTGGACGGAATCCATGACATCGTCGGGCTGGGCAAGGAACGCGTCACCCACCGATTGCACCCACTGCGGCTGGCGCCCCATCATGTCCATCACCGATGGAAACGCCACAAGCGATTGCACGCTGGGATCCCAGCCTTCGCTGGCCACGGCCTTTGTTGCCGCGTCGCCGGACAGGCTCGCATTCGCCTTCGACCACTGCGCGGCGGTTGCCACATCGGCCGGATAGGTGGACGCCATCAGTACTTGCGACAGCAATGCATCAGGATAGAGCGCCACAGGCGCCAGCAGCTGATCGAGATGAGGCTTGTCGAGCTTGGCCTGCGCCAGCGCACTGCCTGTGCCGGCCAGCAGCATCATCCCCAGGCAACAGGACCACCGGGCAAGAAATCGTTGCACGCGAAACATGCTCGCTCCAGGTCAATGACGAATGGACTCACGCAACTGCGCACCGCAACCTTCTACTATCGAACTCGCACCTGCTTGCCAACGCTTGCCTGCCGCCCCGTGCCAGAACCTACTTGCGCGCCTGCGCGCACTCCTGCCGATAGGCTTCCTCCAGCCGCTTGCGGTCGGGTGCGCGCTCCAGCGTGGAGTAGGTGCGTCCGTCGGCCGTGGTCACACTGGACTGTCCTTGTGACCATTGAGGTCCTGCGGGCAACGCGTTGATCTTGTCGAGCAACTGGCGGCAGTGCTCACGCTGGGAGGTCGAGAGCGTAGCGCCGGAATCGCCCACCGTGGAGGTGGCGGGATCGAGCTCAAGCATGCGCGGCGGCGCGGGCGCTACCATTGGCTCAGGCAGCTTGCCTTGCGCCATCACGTCGACAGGGGCACCGGACATACCGACACATCCCACTGCAGCCAGGGCCACCAAAAACTTTCTCACTGAAAACACTCCACAAATGCGTGGCGATGCCTGCATCGCCACGTAACGACAATCCGGCGGCCATGAACGGAGGATGTCTGACACGACAGAGATCGCGTCATGCGCGCATCAATGGTCGGACTTGCCATGACCACGGCGGCCGGTACGGTTGCGCAGCAGCTCGAGCCGCAGTAGCGCGTCCGCAAGCATACTCTTGAGCCGGACGTTTTCTTCCTCGAGCTGGCGCATCCGGCGCAGATCCACGGCTTCGACCTGGCGCGCGCCACCATATCGCGCACGCCAGCCGTAGAACGAGGCATCGCTGAATCCATAGCGCGCACAAAGCTCGCGTACCGGGACGCCACTCGCGGCCTCGGCCAGGTACATGCGAATCTGCTCTTCCGAATAGCGCCTGTTCACCAATGCCTCCGCTCTGCGGTCAGCTCGCACGCGAGCCGATCAGCCTGCCGGCCTGTCCCGTCATCTGCCCGTAAGGTAGCCCACTGCCTGCGCAAACGGAATTCAGTGTCTTCGCGACCCGAGTTAAGCAATTTGGAAGCTTCGGCTCAGTCAATCAGGCGCCGGTCAACGTCCTCATGCCTTGCCACGCGTGCCATGAGGCGGCACCAAATTTCGTGTTTCCAATTTGGAAATTTGCGAAGGCAAAGCAAGCGATTCAAACTTCAGCGGGGCCCTGACGTATCGCCCTGCGGAACAACGCAAACATGGCTGCGCACCGCTGCAAGGGCCAGCCAGCGCGGTTCGCGCGTTTGTATGCTTGTTCAAACAAAGCATCTGCACAAGGTCGGCAGGATTGCCGTATCGAACACCTTTTCTGGCGATTTGCTAAATGTTGTATTAAGATTTCCTCGCAACAACTAAATTTCAAACACCTGCAAAGACGCCTCCCGGCGTTACCAGACAGGTGTCCGGCGGCACTCACCGGCAACGGTGATGACACAGCGAGCCACCGGGTCCGGGCCTGAGGAAGAGGAGCCACTGCCGTAGCACACTCGCGATCGACACAACTGTCGAAGCGATGCGGTGACCGAGGTTGTACGAGAGTGCAACCGACCGGTTGGCAATGCCCGGGCGTATCCAGGATGTCCCCCGCCCTTTTGCAGTTCGAGCTGTTCTGGTCTTCCGTGCTGTCGTGTCTTTTCTTGCGCAGCATCGGCGTTGTTCTCAGGCAGTTGCAGTGCTTCGTCACAAGAAAAAAAATTGAAGTACCGGATCGGGAGAAGTCAGTATGCGCCACGTCAGCACCAAGTTATTGCATGTGTTCGTCCTGCTCATGGAATACCGCGATCTCAGCGCGGTAGCCGCCTGCACTCAGGGGCGGATTCCCACCGTGGCCTATAGCCTCGCCCGGCTGCGCGAAATCACGGGCGATGCATTGTTCGTCAAGCGTAACGGCACGCTGGAGCCCACGCCTCACGCCATGCGGCTCGAACAGACAGCGCGCCAGATCCTCGCCAAATGGACCCAGCTCGTCCAGGCCAATGACCACACCGCGATTGGCGCTGCCCATGGACGACGACTTTCCATCGGCTTTTCGTCCTCGATTGGCGACCCCGTGATCACCGAAATTCTCACGACGTTATGCGAACGCTTTCCGCATGACAGCTTTGTGACGCGGCCCGTGATCGCCGATGCGTCGCTAGGTGACACGCTCGACGCCGGCGAGCTCGACTGCGCGTTCGTAGTCGATGGTGCGCACGTTCCTGACAGCGTGATCCCGCATAGCATCCTGGCCACGCCGCGCCGGCTGGTCAGCGCCAACCGTCATGGCACGAACGACGAGGCCGAAAGCGACTGGATTCTCTTGCAGGAGGATTGCGAGAGCAGCAGCCCGCTGCACGCATTCCTGGCACGCCGGGCCAACACGCCCGGCCATCGTGAGACCGTGGTGCCCTCATGGCATTCGCAGATCACGCTGTTGCACGCCGCGGGCGGCATCTGCCCGATCCTGGATTTCAACGTGCCGCTGGTGACCCGTGATCGCAAGACACGGCTGCTGGCACCGCCGGCCAGCTTCCCCGCCTGGGCCGCGCTGCATTTCTGGACGCCTCAGCACGGCGCAGACCGCACGGCACTGCGCGACATCATGGAGGTAGGTGCCTCGGTACTGCGCGATCCGCTCAAGGCCATCGACGGACGCCGCCACGCCAGCCCACCGGCCCGGCCGCTCGCAGTGGCCTGATACGCCTCCGCATCCCCACTGCCAAACGGCCCCGCGATGTCGCCATCGCGGGGCCGTTTCACATTCCTCTGCGATTGCGCACACGAATTCCCCGCATTTTGCGAATCGTCTTACTTCGTTGAGCGCCTCACCGCATTACTCTCATCGTGCATCGCGATAGCGCCGGCTCGCCTCCCCGTTTGATCCGGCCTTGTCGCGAGCACGCAGTAGCTGCGTGTTTGCGCCGCGCGTCAATCCGCGTGCGGCGCCTTTTTCCCCCAATGCGAAACCCATGGCAAATGCCATGTGAACAGGACAGGAGCGATGGATGACGTTGAGGATACTGCTCGCCGATGACCACCCCGTCGTCATGGCGTCTGTCAGAGCCAAGGTGCAGGCGGTGGTCGGGTGGGATGTGTGCGGCGAAGTGGTCAGCGCCACAGAGCTATTGCAGCAGGTCGGACTGCTTCGGCCGGATATCGTTGTCACGGACTACCACATGCCGGGTCCGGCCGAGCTCGATGGCGTGCGGCTGATTTCTGCGCTGCGCCGGCGGTATCCCGATACCTCGGTGGTGGTCTTCACGATGATCACCAACCCGCTGGTGCTGCGGACAATCCTCGATGCCCGCGTGCAGGGACTGCTGCTCAAGGACTGCTCGCTGGACGAAATCCACACGGCAATCAATCGTGCGCAGCGAGGTTTCACCTACATCGGCAAGTCGGCATTGCGCGTGCTCGCGCCGGTGGATCTACGCAGCGTATTGCCCTGCGGTCGCGACGGCATCCAGAGGCTGTCTGCGCGCGAGATGGAAGTGCTGCGGCTCTACCTGACCGGACGGACCGTGACCGAGATCGGCGCCACGCTCTGCCGCAGCGTCAAGACCATCAGCCGCCAGAAGAACTGCGCCCTGCAGAAACTGGGCGTGACAAACGACCGCGAACTTTTCGAATGCGCCGCCCTTTACGGCCTGGTGCTTCCCGTCAACTGAATGCCATGCAAGCCGCTCGCTATAATCGCTCCACCCGTCGGCCCGACCACCGACCCAGCCGAAACACGCCCACAGGCCGGGCCCTCGATCCCTGCCTGCAGGCCAGCCTTCCATCTGCCAGCCTTCAAGCGCCCATGTCATCTCCATCCACCGCGCCCCTCGCCGGCAACCCGCTCGCGGTGCCCGCCCTGCTCGTCGCCGCACCGGCGTCGGGACAGGGCAAGACTACCGTCACTGCCGCGCTCGCACGACTGCATGCGCGCCAGGGACGCCGCGTGCGCATCTTCAAGACCGGCCCCGATTTCCTCGATCCCACCTTGCTGGCGGCCGCCAGTGGCGCGCCGGTACACAGCATCGATCTCTGGATGACGGGCGAAGCCGACGCGCGGGCGCGACTGGCTGAAGCGGCTCGCGATGCAGACCTTATCCTTGTGGAAGGGGTCATGGGACTGCACGACGGTACGCCAAGCAGCGCCGATGTGGCGCGACTGTTCGGCCTGCCCGTTCTGGCTGTGATTCAGGCCGGCGCGATGGCACAGACCTTCGGCGCGATTGCGCACGGACTGGCGAACTATGGCGAATCGTTCTGCGCCATGCAGGTGCTTGCCAACGGCGTCGGTACGGAGCGTCATGCCTTGATGCTGGAGGAAAGCCTCCGCGGCAGAATGAAATGGGCCGGTGCGTTGGCCCGCCATGTCGAAGCCAGTCTGCCGGAGCGGCATCTTGGACTGTTCAGCGCCGACGAACTGCCCGACCTCATGACGCGGCTGGACCATCTGGCCGATGCATTGGCCACGCTGCCGGTGGCCGAGCTGCCACTGGCGGTGCCTTTCCGCCATGCGCCGATGGCGGCAGTGCCACCATTGTTGGCCGGAAAACGTGTTGCCATTGCACGCGACGATGCGTTCCGCTTCATCTATCCCGCCAATGTCGATACGCTGCTCGCGCTCGGTGCCGATCTCGTGTGGTTCTCCCCATTGCATGACGCCGCGCTCCCGCCGTGCGATGCCGTATGGCTGCCCGGCGGCTATCCAGAATTGCATGGCGCCGCGCTCGCCAGCAATTTGTCCATGCTGCAGGCACTGCGCGGTGCGCACGCCTCCGGCCTGCCGATGCTCGCAGAGTGCGGCGGCATGATGGCGCTGTTCGAAACGCTTGTGGATCGGGATGGAGCACCGCACGCGATGGCCGGTCTGCTACCGGGCACGGTGACGATGCAACGCAAGCTGGCAGCGATCGGCCACCAGATGGCCTTGCTGCCGTGGACTGGCCTACCGCCGGAAAGCAACGAAATACGTGGGCACACCTTCCACTACTCGACCACGGAATCGACACTGGCACCCGCGATATCGGCGACATCGCCGCGACCAGGCGGGAAAGGTGAGGCGGTGTACCGGGCAGGAAGCCTGACGGCTTCCTATGTCCACTTCTATTTCCCGTCGAATCCGGCGGCAATCGCCGCGCTGCTGCTCGGGACTTAGCGGAGGGCCAATCGAAGGATCAAACGCACTTCAGGCGGCGTCGCGTTCGGCGGTGGTGGCCACTGCATCGGCGATGCCGGCCTCAAGCTGGCCGAGGCCCTTCGACAGGTTGTGCATCGTCGTCTCGGACACGTTCGCGAGCACTTCCTGCAGGAATTCGGAGCGGCGTGGCATGGCCTGGTCGACAACTTCCCGGCCAGCCGCGGTCAGCGTGACGTTGGTCATCCGGTTGTCGCGCTCGCTCGTCGTACGCTCGATCCAGCCGAGTTCCTGCAGTGCCTTGAGCTGGCGCGTCAACGCGCCCGGGTCCATCCCCACGCGATCGGCAAGTGGCTTTTGCGCGATGGGGCCTTCGTGGCCATACAGCGCAGACAGAATGCGCCAACGCGGCAAGGGATGCCCGATGCGTTGTTCGAACGCCGAGGCGTAGGCCCGGTATGTGCGTCCGAACTGTTGCAATACGGCCAGGCTTTGTCGCTCCAGTTCCAAAGTCGAATCTCCAGTTGGCGGGGAAGTCGTGTACGGGAAATCGTGGACGTCGTCAGTCCGCAGCCATCGCGGGTTCCTGCGCCCGCTCCAGCTTGATCGGCGGCACACGGCGCGTGCGCCAGATACCGATCAGCGCCGCTATGGCCGCCAGCAACAGACCCAGGTGAATCGCATTGACCAGCGACAGCCGCGCCTGCTCCAGCAGCAAGGCTCCATTGTGCCCTGCCTGTTGCAGGTTGGTCAGCAATTCCGTCTGCGCCGCCTTGTCGATCAGTATCTGCGGATCGGTCATTCGCGCCGCGTAGCTGGATGCATCGGCCGAAGCCAGCGCAGTGGTTACGCCTGACATATAGCTGCGCGTGACCAGCGTGCCAACGAGTGCAGTCCCTACCATCCCGCCGACCATACGCAGCGATTGCAGCATCGCCGTGGCAATACCGAGGTTCGCGCGCCCTGCAGCCTGCTGTGCGAAGACGGTCAGGTTCGGCAGCACAAAACCCAGGCCAAGTCCCGCGCACAACATGATTGCCAACAGCACGTTGTGATGCATGCTTCGCGTGGCTTGGGACAATCCGAGCAACGCCAGCGCCAACATGGCGAATCCCGCATACAGCATGCTATTCGGTTGCGGAATGCGGGTAATAATGCGGCCATTCACGATGCTGCCGATGGTAATGCAGACCACCAGTGGTGTGACGAGCAGCCCCGCTTCCTTCGGGGAATAGCCAAAGCCGCCTTGGAACAGCAGCGGCGCGTAAAGCAGCAGCGCAAACATCGCGAATCCGCCCAGCACGCCGAGCACGAACAGCGGCGCCAATCCGGGATTGCGGAACATCTCGAGCGGCAAGATCGGGAATTCACAGCGGCGCGACCACTGCCATAGCGCCACGAATGCGGCAATCGACAAGGCCATCAAGCCAAGCGCCACCACTGCACCGCGCTCGGGCAACCATTCCACGGACAGTTGCAGGCTACCCAGCCCCACGGCGATCAACAGCGCGCCGAGCCAGTCGATGCGCACCGGCCCCGTGTTCGATTGCTGGCGTAAATGCGGCACATAGCGCCACGCGAAGACCAGCCCGATCAACCCGACCGGGACGTTGATGAAGAACGTGGCACGCCAGCCGAACCATTCGGTCAGGATGCCGCCCAGTGATGGACCCATTGCATTGGCCAACCCGAACGCCGTGCTCATCATGATCTGCCACCGCAGCCTGACATGCGGGTCAGGGAACAGATCCGGAATACAGGCGAACGCCGTGCCTACCAGCATCCCGCCGCCGATGCCCTGCAGGGCTCGCGCCGCGACCAGGAACGGCATGCTGGTTGCCATCCCGCACAACACGGAGGCCACGAGAAACACCACGATCGATGCGAGCACGAACGGCTTGCGGCCATGGAAATCACCCAGCCGCCCGAAGATCGGCACCGTGATGACGGATGTCAGGAAGTAGGCGGTGGCGACCCACGCGTAGTATTCGAATCCCTGCAGTTCGGCCACCACTGTGGGCAGCGCCGTACTGATGACGGTCTGGTCCAAAGCCACCAGCATCACCACGAACGCGATGCCCAGCATCGCCAACAGCGATTCCCGGAACGGCAACACTTGCCCCGTATCCTGCACCTTCGGCTCATCGCCCTGCGCCGGACGTGTATCCACAGCCATATCTATTGCCCGATCAATTATTGTGCGATCAATGATTACGGAATTATAGGGCGAGCGCCGTCCATCTGCCGGAGAAAAAAGAGGCAGCCTGAGCTGCCTCTTCGAGGTCTACTTTGTGCCGCGTGGATCTACGACGCGGACTTGCCGGCCTGCGACGTGCTGCCCGTCGTCGTGCCAGCATCTGGTGCGGGAGCACCCGTGACTTCGTTCAGTCCGCCGCCCAGTGCCTTGTACAGGTTGACCTCGCTGGTCAACTGGTTCAGGCGGGCATCGATCAGCGCCTGCTGCGCGGTGAACAGTTGCCGCTGCGCATCAAGCAAGGTCAGGTAGCTGTCCACACCCGTGCGGTAGCGGCCTTCGGCCAGCTGGAAATAATCCCGGCTGGCTTCCACGAGCCGCAGTTGCGCATCGAGCTGATCGGTAAACGTGCCGCGCGCGGCCAATCCATCGGACACTTCACGGAACGCCGACTGCACGGTCTTCTCGTACGTGGCAATGTTGATGTCCTTCTGGATCTTTGCGTAGTCCAGGCTCGCGCGCAGGCTGCCGGCCGTGAAAATCGGCACCGTAATCTGCGGCGAGAACAGCCACGTACCTGATCCGGCATCGAACAAGCCGGACAACTGGCGACTACCCGTACCGCCCGAGGCAGTCAGCGCAATGCGCGGGAAGAACGCCGCACGTGCGGCGCCAATATCGGCGTTGGCCGACTTCAGGCGGTGCTCGGCCGACAGGATGTCCGGACGATTCTGCAGCAAATCCGACGGCACACCAGCCGGTACATCGGCCACAAGCTTCTGATCCAGCCCCAGTCCTTCGGGCAGATCCATCGGCATGCTCGCACCGAGCAGCAGCGTCAGCGCATTCGCGTCCTGGGCCACCAGGCGCGTATAGCGTGCCAGCGAAGCACGCGCGTTCTCCACCTGCGTCTGCGACTGGCGCAGGTCCAGCCGCGATGCGATGCCTTCCTCGAAGCTGCGCTTCGTCAGGTTGTACGTGCGCTCATAGGTGCCCAATGTCTCGCGCGTTACCTTCAGGTTCGCCTCGTCGGCGCGCATCGTCAGGTAAGCGTTGGCCACGCTGGCCACCAGCGAAATCTGCGTGCTGCGGCGCGCTTCCTCGCTCGCAAAATACTGCTCCAGCGCCGCTTCGCTCAGACTGCGCAGACGGCCGAACAGATCGATCTCCCACGCGGTGGTGCCCAACGACACACCGTACTGGCTGCTGATGACACGCTGGCCCGTCGATGACAGGTCAGCCGGCACGCGCTGCCGCGTGCCCTGTCCCGTGGCACCCACTTCCGGGAACAGGTCAGCACGCTGGATACGGTACTGCGCGCGATAGGCGTCGACATTCAACGCTGCCACGCGCAGGTCACGATTGTTCTGCAGCGCCACCTCGATCAGCCGCTTCAGACGCGGATCGGCAAAGTAGTCGCGCCAACCGAGTTCGACTGCGGGCGGCGTCTGCGCGCCAGCTGCGGCGGCGCCTTTGTACGCGTCGCCCTGCGGATAGGCAGCATCCACCGGTGCCGCCGGCTTCTCATAGGTCGGAATCAGGCTGCAGCCGGCCATCGCCGCTGCCGCGGCCAGATAAATTAGCGTTCTTTTCATGCCTTGGCTCCCGTTTCCAGGGAGGACGATCCGGATTTGCCGCGTCGCTCCTTGAGCGCATTGACGACGACGAAGAACAGCGGGACCCAGAAGATAGCCAGGACGGTGGCCGTGATCATGCCGCCGATCACGCCCGTGCCGATCGCGTGCTGGCTGCCCGAACCTGCACCTTGCGACACGGCCAGCGGGAACACACCCAGCACAAAGGCCAGTGACGTCATGATGATGGGCCGCAAGCGCATGCGGCACGCTTCCACGGCCGCTTCGACCAGGCCCTTCCCTTCGTCATGCAGATCCTTGGCGAACTCCACGATCAGAATCGCGTTCTTCGCCGATAGCCCGATAGTGGTCAGCAGACCCACCTGGAAGAACACGTCGTTCGACAGTCCGCGACCCAGCGTAGCCAGCAATGCGCCAATCACGCCCAGCGGCACCACCAGCATCACCGAGAACGGAATCGCCCAGCTTTCATACAGCGCGGCCAGACACAGGAACACCACGAGCAGCGACAGTGCGTAAAGCGCTGGCGCCTGCGAGCCCGACAACCGTTCTTCATACGACAGACCGGTCCACGAATACGAGATCCCTTGCGGCATCTGCTTCATGATGGCCTCGACCGCCGCCATGGCATCGCCCGAGCTCTTGCCCGCCGCCGGTTCGCCCAGAATTTCCACTGCGGGCACACCGTTGTAACGCTGCAGCTTGGGAGAACCATAGCCCCATTTGCCCGTGGCGAACGCCGAGAACGGCACCATCGCGCCATCCGCATTGCGCACGAACCACTTGTTCAAGTCGTCCGGATTCATCCGCGCATTGGGCTGGCCCTGCAGATACACGCGCTTCACCCGACCCCGGTCGATGAAGTCGTTCACGTAGCTGGAACCCCACGCAATCGACACCGTGCTGTTGATGTCTGACAGCGAGACCCCCTGCGCACGCGCACGTTCGTCGTCGATCTCGAGCAAATACTGTGGCTCGTCGTTCAGACCGTTCGGACGTACGCGTTGCAACGCCGGATCCTTGGCGGCGAGGGCCAGGAACTTGTTGCGCGCCTCCATCAGCGCCTCGTGGCCCAGACCCGCCTGATCCTGCATGTAGAAGTCAAAGCCCGTGGCGTTACCGAGTTCCTGCACCGCCGGCGGTGCAAACGCAAAGGCCAGTGCATCGCGGAACGTGCTGAACTTGGCCTGCGCACGCTTGGTCAGGTCGAATACGCTGGTGGCGTCACCCTCCCGCTCCTTGAACGGCTTCAGCAGGATGAACGCCAGACCCGAGCTCTGGCCCCGGCCGGCAAAGTTGAAGCCGTTGACCGTGAACAGTGATTCGACGATCTTGCCTTCGTCGTTCAGCAGGTAGTTACGCATCTGATCGAGCACCGCCTGCGTTCGTTCAGCCGACGAACCCGGCGGCGTCTGCACCTGGGCATAGAGCACGCCCTGGTCTTCTTCCGGCAGGAACGACGTCGGAATCTTCGTGAACAGGAAGCCCATGACCAGCACGATGCCCACGTAGATCAAGAGGAACGGCGCGCGGCGCTTGAGGATGCCCACAACGCTACGTTCGTACTTTTGCGTCGTACGAATAAAGCCGCGATTGAACCAGCCGAAGAATCCCTGCTTGTGCTCGCCGTGGTCGCCCTTCTCGATCGGCTTCAGCATTGTCGCGCACAGTGCCGGTGTCAGTACCAGCGCCACAAGCACGGACAGCGCCATGGCCGAGACGATCGTGATCGAGAACTGTCGATAGATCACGCCCGTGGATCCGCCGAAGAATGCCATCGGCAAGAACACTGCGGACAGCACCAGCGCAATACCCACCAGCGCACCCTGGATCTGGCCCATCGACTTGCGTGCCGCTTCCTTGGGCCCGAGCCCCTCCTCGGACATCACCCGCTCGACGTTCTCCACCACCACGATGGCATCGTCCACCAGCAGGCCAATCGCCAACACCATCCCGAACATCGTCAGGGTGTTAATCGAGTAGCCGAACGCAGCCAACACGCCAAACGTGCCCAGCAGCACCACCGGCACGGCGATCGTCGGGATCAGCGTGGCACGGAAGTTCTGCAGGAACAGATACATCACCAGGAACACCAGCACGATCGCTTCGAGCAGTGTCTTCACCACCTCGTGGATCGAATCCGCAATCACCGGCGTGGTGTCGTACGGGAACACCACCTTGATCCCCGGCGGGAACGACGGCTCCAGCTGGTTCAACGTGTTGCGGATGTTCTTGACGGTATCCAGTGCGTTGGCGCCAGCCGCCAGGCGGATGGCGATACCCGATGCCGGACGCCCGTTGTACTGGGCGTTGATCGAGTAGTCCTGCCCACCCAGGCCCACTTCGGCCACATCCTTCAGGCGAACCTGAGAGCCGTCGGCGTTAACCTTCAGCAAGATGTTGCCGAACTGCTCGGCAGTCTGCAGACGCGTCTTGCCGATCACCGAGGCATTGAGCTGCTGGCCGGACACGGCAGGCAGTCCACCCAGTTGGCCTGAGGCCACCTGTACGTTCTGCGCCTTGATGGCAGTGCTGACGTCGAGCGGGGCCAGCTGGAAGCTGTTCAGCTTGGCCGGATCGAGCCAGATCCGCATCGCGTACTGCGAACCGAAGACCTGGAAGTCACCCACACCCGCGGTACGCGAGATCGGGTCCTGCAGGTTCGAGACAATGTAGTTCGAGAGGTCTTCGCGCGAGGTCTTTGGATCAGTCGAGATCAACCCGACGATGATCAGGAAGTTTCGCACCGACTTCACCACGCGGATACCCTGCTGCTGTACTTCCTGCGGAAGCAGCGGCTGGGCCAGGGCCAGCTTGTTCTGGACTTGTACCTGCGCGATATCAGGGTTGGTGCCCTGCTCGAACGTGGCCGTGATCGTCATGCTGCCGTCGGAGTTGGACTCCGACGAGATGTAGCGCAGACGGTCCAGGCCGTTCAGTTGCTGCTCGATCACCTGCACCACGGTGTCCTGCACCGTCTGCGCGGAGGCACCCGGGTAGTTCACGGAGATGGCGATCGTGGGCGGCGCGATAGCGGGATATTGCGTGACCGGCAGCGAGCGTATCGACAACACGCCAGCCAGCATGATCACGAGCGCAATCACCCACGCAAAGATCGGCCGCTCGATAAAGAAATTGGACATGGAAAATCCTTATGCGACAGTCCGGATCAGGACTTGGCGGCGGGCGCGGATGCTGCGGGTGCAGATGCGGCGGCTGCAGGAGTCGAAGCGGCAGGCACCGCGCCGGCTTGTGCTGGCGTTGCCTCCGTGGCGTTGACCTTCGCGCCCGGACGGACGAACTGCAGCCCTTCCACGATCACGCGATCCCCTGCCTTCAGCCCCTCGGTAATCAGCCAGCTCGTACCGATCGTACGGGTGGTCTTGAGCACGCGCAGTTCCACTTCATTGTTGCCATTCACCACGAGCGCGGTTGCTTGACCCTTCAGGTCACGCGTCACGCCACGTTGCGGCGCAAGAATCGCGGATTGCCGTACACCTTCGGCCAGACGGGCATGCACGAACATGCCAGGCAGCAGTTCGAAGCGCGGATTCGGGAATACGGCACGTACCGTCACCGAACCGGTGCCCTGATCAACTGCCACTTCCGTGAATTCCAGACGTCCTTGCTCCGGATAGGTGCTGCCGTCTTCCAACTGCAGCGATACCTTCGCGGCATTCGCGCCAGCGTTCTGCAACTGACCATTCGCCAGTTCCTTGCGCAGACGCAGGATGGATGCGGAAGGCTGCGTCACGTCCACATAGATTGGATCCAGCTGCTGAATGGTGGTGAGTGCGTTGGCCTGACCATTGGTTACCAGCGCACCCTCCGTGACCAGCGAACGGCTGATACGGCCCGAGATTGGGGACAGCACCTTGGTATACCGCAGGTTGATGTGAGCCTGATCTACAGCAGCCTTGGCTTGCAGGAACGAGGCTTGCGCTTCCGCTGCTTGCTGCTTGCTGACGGCCTCATCGCCCACGAGCTTGCCATAGCGCTGCGCCAGCAGCCGCGAGGATTCCAATGTGGCCTCGGCGCTTTTCGCCGTAGCCTCGTATGTGGACGGGTCGATCTGATACAACTGCTGACCTTGCTTGACGTCGCTACCTTCGACGAAAAGCCGCTTCTGGATGATGCCGTTGACCTGCGGACGCACTTCGGCAATCCGATATGCCAGGGTCCGGCCAGGCAGCGATGTATCGAGCGTAACGGTCTCGTCCTTCAGCGTGACGACTTTCACTTCAGGCACCTGGGCCGCCGGGGCCTTGTTCTCTTTCCCGCACGCGACCAACATCGTGACGGCAAGAGCCAGCATGCCTGGAATCAAAGCACGCTTGGCGCGCATTGCTTGCATAGCGATTTCCTCGAGGATGAAACGGAAAGTTCTTCTTTGGACCTGGCCAAAGCCAGGAGGCGCCACGGCGCGCGTGGACGCAATTGGCGTGCCTGCACCAGGCACGAGTTCGGATTCGTGATCAGCGGATTGTCGCCATGAGCCCCTGCTTTCGCCAGCGTGCTGGCCTGGAGGAAAAACACACACCGGACACGCCGCGCGCGCGTCCGGCACAGGACTGCCGGCTTGGGCGGCCCTGCTCCCCGTATTCTCAAAAGATACTGCTCAATTCTCGACGGTTGTCATGACCGTTGTTCGCGGCCCGTGTCCCATCTGTCGGAGACATCGCATCGTCGGATGCTAACCATAGACTGTTTCGCAAAGTTCTGCTGACGGCGCGACGACAAAGACGTGCGATTCAGAAGATTCCCACGAATACCCGCAAGTCTGAACGCCAACCTCCTCCGGGTTCGGCCTTCTTCCCTGCGGCACTGCAGCATTTGAGTACCATGCCCTGGGTCAGTTCCATAAGCATGCTTCCAATAGGATGACATCCTACCAGTTCGTAGATGAATCAGGATGACAGAAAATAGGACGTAATGAAGTGAAATACTTCATTCGAGGCAGTTAAGGGGCCGTTGACAGAGGATGCCGCCAGTTGGCATTCCGCACTGCAGTGCGCGAAACAGAGTGTTGCGCGTGCAGGACAGTATCGAGGGATTTGAAGTCTACGGATTTGAAGCTGGTCTGGCTTTGCAGAACTGGATGTAGAACCTGGAGCCCAAAGACAAAACCCCTCGCAGCGTTAGCTGTCGA
>NZ_JBDKXK010000036.1:0-91279 GCF_039710735.1 Cupriavidus sp. DL-D2
CAGGGAGCGCACTGATATGTCCACGAACGCATCCAACGTTCCCGCGCTTGAGATCAAGGACCTGCACGCCTGGTACGGCGAATCGCACATCCTGCATGGTGTGGACCTCACTGTGAATCGTGGCGAAGTGGTAACGCTGCTGGGCCGCAATGGCGCAGGCCGCACCACCACCATGCGCGCGATCATGGGCTTGACCGGCGCGCGCAAGGGATCGATCAAGGTCGATGGCAAGGAAACCATCAACCTGCCCACGCACAAGATTGCGCACTACGGCATTGGTTACTGCCCCGAAGAGCGCGCGATCTTCTCGTCGCTCTCGTGCGAAGAAAACCTGCTGCTGCCGCCGGTGCTGAAAGGATCCAGCCAGGGCATGAGCGAGGCCGAGATCTACGAGATGTTCCCGAACCTGAAGGAGCGCAAGCAGAGCCAGGGCACGCGTCTTTCCGGCGGCGAGCAACAGATGCTGGCTGTCGGCCGCATCCTGCGCACCGGCGCGAACCTGCTGCTGCTCGATGAAATCTCGGAAGGTCTGGCACCGGTCATCGTGCAGGCACTGGCGCGCATGATCCTGATGCTCAAGAAGAAGGGCTACACGGTGGTGATGGTAGAGCAGAACTTCCGCTTTGCTGCGCCGCTGGCCGACCGCTTCTACGTGATGGAGCACGGCACCATCGTCGAGCGCTTTGCCGCCAACGAGCTGCAGGCCAAGATGCCGGTGCTCAATGAACTGCTTGGGGTCTGATTCGCAACACCGCCCGGTGAAGCGATCGCACTTTTAGTCGCACTGTCGACGACATGCAGCAATGGATGGCGTGAGCGCGCCGCCACAACTCAGGAGACAAAACATGAAGATGACCCAGCTGGCTGTCGCAGTGACGGCAACTGTCTTTGGTGCGTTTGCAGGGGGCGCTTCGGCGCAGGTAACGAATGACACGGTGAAGATTGGCTACATCACCGACCTGTCGGGCCTGTACGCCGACATCGACGGCCCCGGCGGCCTCGAAGCGGTCAAGATGGCCATCGAGGATCACGGTGGCAAGGTGCTCGGCAAGCCGATCGAACTGGTCTCCGCCGATCACCAGAACAAGGCCGACATCGCTGCGTCAAAGGCGCGCGAGTGGATGGACCAGCAGGGCCTGGACATGCTGCTGGGCGGCACCAACTCGGCCACCGCACTGGCCATGAACAAGGTGGCGCAGGAGAAGAAGCGCGTCTACATCAACATCGGCGCGGGCACGGCTCGCCTGACCAACGAAGAGTGCTCGCCGTACACGGTGCACTACGCGTACGACACGGTGGCGCTGGCCAAGGGCACCGGCAGCGCGGTGGTGAAGCAGGGCGGCAAGAAGTGGTTCTTCCTGACCGCTGACTACGCGTTCGGCCACTCGCTCGAAACCGACACCGCCGCCGTGGTCAAGGCCAATGGCGGCACGGTGGTGGGCCAGGTGCGCCACCCGCTGTCGGCATCTGACTTCTCGTCGTTCCTGCTGCAGGCGCAAGCCTCGAAGGCCGACATCCTGGGCCTGGCGAATGCCGGCGGCGACACGATCAACTCGATCAAGGCGGCCAAGGAATTCGGCATCACCAAGACGATGAAGATCGCCGGTCTGCTCATGTTCATCAACGACGTGCACAGCCTGGGCCTGAAGAACACCGAGGGCCTGCTGATGACCGACAGCTGGTACTGGGACATGAACGACGACACGCGCAAGTTCGCGAATCGCTTCTTCGGCAAGATGAAGAAGATGCCGAGCAGCTTGCAGGCCGCCGACTACTCCGCCGTCAGCAACTACCTGAAGGCCGTGGAAGCCGCCAAGACCGACGACGCAGACAAGGTCATGGCGCAACTCAAGTCGATGAAGCTCTCCGACTTCTACAGCAAGGGTCAGATCCGTGGCGATGGCCGCTACGTGCACGACATGTACCTGATGCAGGTGAAGGCACCGGCCGATTCGAAGAAGCCGTGGGACTACCTGAAGGTCGCTGCAACGATCCCGGGTGACCAGGCCTTCACGACGGTGGCCGAATCGAAGTGCGCGATGTTGAAGAAGTAAGGCAGCAAGCGAACCGCGATGGTTTGCTCCCCTCTCCCGCGCGACGGGAGAGGGGCAGGGGGAGAGGGCCAGCGTCACAAACGCCGATGGCGGCAATTTGAACCGCCGGCCCGCTTCCCCAACCCCTCCCCACTCAGTGGAAGAGGGGAGACACCAACAGGCAATCGACGTCCATGGATATCTTTGGAATCCCACTACCCGCCATGTTGTCCCAGCTGCTGCTGGGGCTGGTCAATGGCGCTTTCTACGCGATGCTGAGCCTGGGGCTGGCCGTCATTTTTGGCCTGCTCAACGTGATCAACTTCGCGCACGGTGCACTGTTCATGCTCGGGGCGGTGCTCGCCTGGGCGGGGATGGAATACGCCGGACTCAATTACTGGGTGATGCTGCTGCTCTCGCCGCTGGTTGTGGGCGTGGTGGGCATCGTCATCGAGAAGACGATGCTGCGCTGGATCTACAAGCTCGATCACATCTACGGCCTGCTGCTCACGCTGGGTATCACGCTGGTGATCGAAGGTGTGTTCCGCTCGATCTACGGTGTCTCGGGCCTGCCGTACTCGCCGCCCGACGCGCTGCAGGGTGCCACGGACCTGGGCTTCATGATCCTGCCGAACTATCGCGCCTGGGTGGTGGTGGCGTCGATCGTGGTGTGCCTGGCCACGTGGTTCGTCATCGAGAAGACCAAGCTCGGCGCCTACCTGCGCGCCGGCACCGAGAACCCCAAGATGGTGGAGGCGTTCGGTGTCAACGTGCCGTTGATGGTGACGCTGACCTACGGTTTCGGCGTGGCGCTGGCCGCGTTTGCCGGCGTGCTGGCCGCACCCGTGATCCAGGTCTCGCCGCTGATGGGCCAGAACCTGATCATCGTGGTGTTCGCGGTGGTGGTGATCGGCGGCATGGGTTCGATCATGGGATCGATCCTCACGGGCCTGGGGCTCGGGGTGGTCGAAGGGCTGACCAAGGTGTTTTATCCTGAAGCATCGGCAACGGTGGTGTTCGTCATCATGGTGATCGTGCTGATGCTGCGCCCGGCAGGGCTGTTCGGGAGGGAAAAGTGATGAGCGGACCGACGGGACAAACTGCCGTGGCAGTGGAAGCAAAGGGATTCAAGGAAGGCACGGGCATGCAGAAGAAGGTGCTGTATGGCCTGTTGCTGCTCGGGCTGATCGTGGCACCGCTGGCGGGTGCCTATCCGGTGTTCGTGCTCAAGGTGCTGTGCTTCGCGCTGTTCGCGTGCGCCTTCAACCTGCTGATCGGCTTCACGGGTCTGCTCTCGTTCGGCCACGCTGCCTTCTTCGGCGGCGCGGGCTACGCGGCAGGACACGCGATGAAGGTCTGGGGCGTGACGCCGGAGCTGGGATTGCTGTTTGGCACGCTGTCGGGCGCGGCCATCGGATACGTGGTGGGGTCGCTGGCCATTCGTCGGCAGGGCATCTACTTCTCGATGATCACGCTGGCGCTGGCGCAGATGCTGTTCTTCTTCTTCCTCCAGGCGAAATTCACGGGAGGCGAAGACGGGCTGCAGGGCATTCCGCGCGGCAAGCTGTTTGGCGTGCTGTCGCTGGCCGATGACATGACGCTGTACTACGTGGCGCTGGTCATCGTGGTGCTCGCCTTTGCGCTGATCGTGCGCACGGTGCATTCGCCGTTCGGGCAGATCCTCAAGGCCATCCGCGAGAACGAGCCGCGTGCGATCTCGCTCGGCTACGACGTGGACCGCTTCAAGCTGCTGGCCTTCGTGATCTCGGCCGCGCTGTCGGGGCTGGCCGGTTCGATCAAGGCGCTGGTGCTGGGCTTCGGCACGCTGACCGATGTGCACTGGTCGATGTCGGGCTCGGTGATCCTGATGACGCTGGTGGGCGGCCTGGGTACGTTGTCGGGTCCGCTGGTCGGCGCGTTCGTGATCGTGGCGCTGGAGAACAAGCTTGGCGATATCGGTACCTTCCTGGCAAACGTGACCGGCATCGGCTGGTTCAACGGACTGGGCGAATCGGTGACGATGGTGACGGGCGTCATCTTTGTGATCTGCGTGCTGACGTTCCGCCGAGGCATCATGGGCGAACTGATTGCGCTCACGAGCCGCAAGAAGTAGCAAGGCTCCGGAGTGGAGATCGGGCGACATGCCCGATTTTGGGGCTAGGGTTATTGCTGACTTGTTTCATACGCACCGGTTCGTTACATTGCATATACGGTTTTCGCAGGTTACTTGGAGGCGGAAGCGAGGAGACGACAGGCGCGCACCCGGTGTCGGGTAGCAGCAGCCAAATAGATAAAAAGGCGTTGTTGGGTGATCCCCGGCAACGCCTTTTTCATTTTTGGCGTTCAAGAACCCGTCGGAAGTCGATCGAAATCGTCTGTCCGAGATCATGTGTCCGCCGCGTGCAGGTGTGCCAGGCGCAGCCCATGCATCTCCGGCATGACCGCCCGCCAGCCCCCATGCGACAATGCCGGCCTGCTTCCTGGCCTGCCATGTCCGATCCCTCCGCATCCCCTGATTTTCCCGATAAGCTCCCCGCGCAGCACTGGGTACGCCCGGGTGTCGGCGCCGACACCTCCGCCATCGAAGCCTGGCTGGCGACCCGTGCGCCGCTGACGGTTCCCGAGGCCCGCGCGCGGCGGCTCTCGCTCGACGCATTGCTCGCACAGGGCGGGCAGGGAATATGTCTGCTTGGCGGCACTGATGTGGTGCAAGACACTTTCGATTGCCTGCTGCCGGTCTCGCTGGTCAACAGTTTGTCGGTGGGCGGAGTGGGTGGACGCGTGGCGATGGTCGCCGAGTGGTGGGCTCCCGCCACGGCGGCGGACGCCTGGCTGGCGGCCTGCCTGGCCGAACTCGCTGAATGGTGCCGTGCGCATGGCATCCGAGCCATCGCCGTAGCACCGGGACTCACCAGCGATGCCACTCGGCCCGCTGAAGGCTTCGGACCGGATGCCTCGGGGATGTGGGTACGCAACCTCGTGCCGACGGCAAAACGGCTCGGCTAGAGCGCGTTCTTCTTTACCCAACTACTCTCTGACGGTTTCACCATGGAGTTTGCTTTTCTGGCCGTGGCCGCCTTCCTGGCCGGCCTCATCGATGCCGTGGCGGGCGGCGGCGGGCTCGTGCAGGTGCCTGCGCTGTTTTCCACCTACCCGAACATGTCGCCGGCCACGCTGATTGGCACGACCAAGGTGGCCTCGATGGCCGGCACCTTCAATGCCACGGTCCGCTACGCACGCCAGGTGAAGATCTACTGGGGGGCCACAGGCCCGGCGCTGGTTGCCGCATTCATCTTCTCGATGGCGGGTGCATGGACGCTCACCATGATTCCCGCCGAGCCGCTGCGACGCGCGCTGCCATTCGTGCTGCTGGTACTGCTGGCCTACACGGTGGCGAAGAAGGACCTCGGCACGGAGCACGCGCCTGCGCTGACCGGCGGGCGCGAGCGCCTGGCCGCGCTGCTGACGGGTGCGGCCATCGGTTTCTATGACGGGGTGTTCGGTCCCGGTACCGGCAGCTTCCTGATGATCATCTTCGTACGCGTGTTCGGGTACGACTTCCTGCATGCCTCGGCATCGTCGAAGGTGGTCAACCTCGCCACGAATCTGGCAGCATTGCTGCTGCTGGCGTCAAAGGGCCACGTGTGGTGGCAGCTCGGCATTGTCATGGCGATTGCCAACGTGGCGGGCAGTCAGGTGGGCAGCAAGCTGGCGCTGCGCCACGGCAGCCGCTTCGTGCGCAAGGTCTTCATCGTGGTGGTCAGCGCACTGATCCTCAAGACGGCCTACGACGCGTTCCTGCGTTAAGAAGACCTGTCTCCGAACCCTTGGTGTTGCGCCCGTGCTGCTGCGGGTTAATCCCGCTTTTCGACGTAAATCGCTGTGTTAGACTCGATTCGCATTCCCGACCGCGCGGTCGGGGAATGACACTGCGCCATCCGGGGTAACACGCGCAGGACGGGAAAACACGGGACGAGACGATGTTCCGGCATACGGATGCCAGCGCTGCATCCGACAAAAGAGCCCGCGCGCAAGCAAGCAGGGCCGCTACAAAAACTGAGGGCATCCGCCGGCCGGAAGCCGACGGATGCCTTTTTCCGTTTTGGAACAGAAGGAGACATGCAATGACGTTCAAGCGCGCCAGCTTGCTGGCTCTTGCCGCCGCCAGCCTTTTTGCAGGCACGGCCAGCGCCCAGGTGAAGGTCGGGGTCACGGTATCGGCCACGGGGCCGGCCGCATCGCTCGGCATCCCGGAGAAGAACACGTTCACGCTGCTGCCGAAGGAAATCGCGGGCAAGAAGATCGAGTACATCGTGCTCGACGATGCCACGGACACGACCACGGCGGTCAAGAACACGCGCAAGCTGATCAGCGAGGACAAGGTGGACGTGGTGGTGGGTTCCACCGTCACGCCGAACTCGCTGGCGATGGTGGACATTGCGGCCGAGAGCGAAACGCCGATGATCTCGATGGCCGCCTCGGCCCGCATCATCGAGCCGATGGATGCCAAGCGCGCGTGGGTCTTCAAGACGCCGCAGAATGACTCCCACATGGCAACGGCTATCGCCGAGGACATGACGAACAACAACGTGAAGACGGTGGCGTTCATCGGCTTTGCGGATGCCTACGGCGAAAGCTGGGCGCAAGAATTCGCCAAGGTGGCGGAGATGCGCAAGATCAAGGTGGTGGCCAACGAACGCTTTGCGCGCACTGACAACTCGGTGACGGGCCAGGTACTCAAGCTGATGGGCGCCAATGCCGATGCCGTGCTGATCGCGGGTTCGGGCACACCCGCAGCGCTGCCCGCCAAGGCGCTCAAGGAGCGTGGGTTCAAGGGCCGTATCTACCAGACCCACGGTGTAGCCAACCCCGACTTCCTGCGCGTCTGCGGCAAGGATTGCGAAGGCACGCTGCTGCCCGCTGGTCCGCTGCTCGTGGCCGAGCAACTGCCCGACAGCAATCCGGTGAAGAAGCCGGCCATGACCTACAAGACCGCCTACGAGAAGGCATTCGGCGGACAGGTGTCCACGTTCGGCGGCCATGCATGGGATGCGGGCCTGCTGCTGCAGAACGCGATTCCCGAAGCGCTCAAGAAGGGCCAGCCCGGCACGAAGGAATTCCGCAAGGCACTGCGCGATGCACTGGAGCAAACCAGGAATCTGCCCGTCTCGCACGGCATCATCAACATGAGCCCCACCGACCACCTCGGCATGGACCAGCGCGCACGCGTGATGGTGCAGATCGTCGACGGCAAGTGGAAGCTGCAGAAGTAAGCCGGCGAACCAGACGTCTGGCAGGAGCACGCGCGGGGTAGGCGCAGCAACGGGGGCGCATGGACAACCATGCGCCCTTTTTTTCTCTTGCCTCGCTGAATTCACAGTATTCATGCGTGACGGCCGCTATGCTGACGGCGCGGATCCACGTAGATTCACGGCATATAAACACCCACGAAAAACGGGGAGACAATGGACCTTTCGATTGCGGCCATTCTGGCGCAGGACGGCATCACCTCGGGCGCGATCTACGCGCTGCTGGCACTGGCACTGGTGCTGGTGTTCTCGGTGACGCGCGTCATCTTCATTCCCCAGGGCGAGTTCGTCGCCTACGGTGCCCTGACGCTTGCTGCGATACAGGCCGGCCACGCACCGCAGACCACATGGCTGTTGCTGGCGATGGGCGTGCTCACGTTCATCTACGAGTGCGTGACCGTGATGCGTAGCCCCGACCTGCGCGCTACCGCCGTGCGTCGTATCGCGATCCTCGCAGGCAAGTACGTGCTTTTCCCCGCAGCCGTGCATCTGCTCGTGCAGCAGTACAGCAGCCAGTCATTGCCGATGGCCGCGCAGGTTGCGCTCACGCTGCTGATCGTGATTCCGCTCGGACCCATGCTGTATCGGCTGGCCTATCAACCGTTGGCGGAAGCCAGCACACTGGTGCTGCTGATTGTCTCGGTGGGTGTGCACTTTGCGCTGGTGGGATTGGGTCTCGTGATGTTCGGTGCCGAAGGCTCGCGCACGACGCCGTTCTCGGATGCACGCTTTGAAGTGGGCACGCTCACGGTCTCTGGACAGAGTCTCTGGGTAGTGGCCGTGTCAGGCGCATTGATCGCCGCGCTGTATTTCTATTTCGAGCGCACGCTGCAGGGCAAGGCACTGCGCGCGACCGCCGTGAACCGTCTCGGCGCGCGTCTCGTCGGTATCGGCACCACGCAGGCGGGGCGGCTGTCATTCACGCTGGCCGCAGCGATGGGTGCGCTGTGCGGCGTGCTGATCGCGCCGCTCACTACTGTGTATTACGAATCGGGCTTTCTGGTGGGCCTGAAAGGCTTCGTCGGCGCCATCGTCGGCGGGCTGGCGAGTTATCCCGTGGCGGCGCTCGGCGCGCTGCTTGTGGGGCTGCTCGAATCCTACTCGTCGTTCTGGGCGAGTGCGTTCAAGGAGGTCATCGTATTCACCCTGATCATTCCCGTGCTGCTGTGGCGTTCGTTGACGAGCAAGCACGTCGAGGAAGAGGAGTAAGCGATGACGATGCTCACTGACAAACCGCTGGAGAAAACCATGCGTGACGCACCGGCATCGGGCCATGCAGCGGTGACGCGCGGCGCGCTGCGCAATCGCATCTTCGTCGTCGCCTTCGTGCTTGTGCTCGCGCTGTTGCCCGTGCTGCCGACACCTGAGTTCTGGATCACGCTCGGCAACTACATCGGCCTCTACAGCATCGTGGCGATCGGGCTGGTGCTGCTCACGGGCGTGGGGGGCATGACATCGTTCGGGCAGGCCGCATTCGTGGGGCTGGGCGCGTACAGCACGGCGTACCTGACCACGCAGTTCGGACTCTCGCCGTGGTTCGGCCTGCTCGTGGGGCTGGTCATCACGATGGCCTCGGCCTACGTGATCGGACTCATCACGATGCGGATGTCAGGCCACTACCTGCCGCTTGCGACGATTGCGTGGGGACTATCGCTGTTCTTCCTGTTCGGCAATCTCGAATTCCTCGGCAAGTACGATGGCCTGAACGGTATTCCGGTGCTGTCATTCTTCGGCATCGACCTGCAGTCGGGCCGCTCGATGTTCTACCTGATCTGGGTGGTGGTGCTGCTGTCCGTCTTCGCGATGCAGAACCTGCTGAACTCGCGCCCCGGCCGCGCCATTCGCGCGCTCAAGGGCGGCGGTACGATGGCCGAGGCGATGGGCGTGAACACCGCCTGGATGAAGGTGGTGATCTTTGTCGTGGCGGCGATTCTCGCGTGCATCTCGGGCTTCCTCTACGCGCATCTGCAGCGCGCGGTGAACCCCACGCCGTTCGGTCTCAACTACGGCATCGAGTACCTGTTCATGGCCGTGGTGGGTGGCGTGGGCCACGTATGGGGCGCGGTGCTTGGCGCGGGCATTCTCACCATCCTCAAGGATGTATTGCAGGGACTGTTGCCGCGCTTGCTTGGCAGCACCGGCAACTTCGAGATCATCGTCTTCGGCGTGCTGATGGTGCTGCTGCTGCAGTACGCACGCGATGGCATCTGGCCGTTCCTGCGCAGGCTCGTGCCATCGGGTCCGCCCGTTGCGGCACCCGATCACGCTGCACCGTTGCCCGTGCGTCAGAAGCCCGAAGCCGGCGAACTGGTGCTTGATGTCACGCGCGCACGCAAACAGTTCGGCGGACTCGTTGCCGTGAACGATGTGAGCTTCCAGGTGCGTGCGGGCGAGATCATCGGATTGATCGGACCCAACGGCGCAGGCAAGTCCACTACGTTCAACCTTGTCACGGGTGTGCTCCCGCTGACCGCTGGCGAAGTGCGTTATCGCGGCGAGGTGATCTCGGGCCTGCCGTCGCGCGAGATCGTGAAGCGCGGCGTGGGCCGCACGTTCCAGCACGTTCATCTGCAACCGACCATGACGGTGCTGGAGAACGTGGCCATCGGCGCACACCTGCGCGGTGACTTCCGTCCGCAAGGGGGCGTGATGGCGGCGATCCTGCGGCTGAATCGCACGGAGGAACAGAAACTCCTCGCCGAAGCGAAACGGCAACTCGAACGCGTGGGTCTCGCCGACTGCATGTACATGGAAGCAGGCAGTCTCGCACTGGGGCAGCAACGCATTCTCGAAATCGCACGGGCGCTGTGCTGCGACCCTGCGCTGCTGCTGCTCGATGAACCCGCCGCGGGTCTGCGCTACAAGGAGAAGCAGGCGCTGGCCGATCTGCTGCGCAAGCTCAAGGGCGAGGGCATGAGCGTGCTGCTCGTCGAGCACGACATGGACTTCGTGATGAACCTGACCGATCGCCTCGTGGTGATGGAATTCGGCACGCGCATCGCGGAAGGCGTACCTGAAGAGGTCCAGAAGAATCCGGCGGTATTGGAAGCCTATCTCGGCGGCGTCGAGTGAAGCGTAGCGTGAGGAATTGAGATGAGTCTGATTCTTGAAGTGAAAGACCTGCACGTGCGCTACGGCAAGGTGGAGGCCGTGCATGGCGTGAACCTGAAGGTGAAGGCCGGCAAGATCGTCACGGTGATCGGTCCCAATGGTGCGGGCAAGTCGACGATGCTCAATGCGGTCATGGGTGCGTTGCCGGTGACGGGTTCCTCCAGCGGCTCGGTGCGCTACCTGGATCACGACATGACCGGCATCCCGGTGGAAGGGCGCGTGGCGCGCGGCATGTGCCTGGTGCCGGAGAAGCGCGAGCTGTTCGCCACGATGAGCGTGGAAGACAACCTCCAGCTTGGCGCCTTCCGACGCAAGCGCGCAGGGGAGCGCAACTACCTCGACCAGATGGAAGTCGTGTACGGCCTGTTCCCGCGCCTCAAGGAGCGCGCGAAGCAGGAAGCCGGCACGCTGTCCGGTGGCGAGCGCCAGATGCTGGCGGTAGGGCGCGCGCTCATGGCAAAACCGAAGCTGCTGATGCTCGACGAGCCGAGCCTGGGTCTGGCGCCGCTGATCGTGAAGGAGATCTTCCACATCATCAGTAATCTGCGTCAGACAGGCGTTGCCACGCTGCTGATCGAGCAGAATGCGCGCGCGGCGCTGCAGGTGGCCGACTACGGGTATGTGATCGAGACCGGCGACATGGCGATGGAAGGAGAAGCCTCGGATCTCGCCAGCAACCCGAAGGTCATCGAGACCTATCTGGGGCTGGCGAAGAAGGCCGCCTAACCTCGATTTCGACGGCTACGTATACGTATGGAAAATAATGGCGCCCTTGTGGCGCCATTTTTCATTCGTCAGAACGATGTTGTTCACAAAGATATCCACAGTGTGGATATCTACGTTCGGACCAAGGCAGCGATATCGCTTTTGGCCAGTTCCAGCAGCCATTCGCGGAAGATCCTGAGCGCTGGATGGTCGCGCTTTTCGCGTGGCGCGCAGAGGAAGTAACCCCGGTTCAAGGTCACCGGCAGGTCGAACGGTGCGACCACCTGACCGGCCTGCAACGCATCCCTGACAAGGCATCGCTGGAGAACCGCGATGCCCATGTCGGCCTTCACCGCCTCCAGAAGAATCGACACCTGATCGAATCCGCGCGCCAGTGTTGGCGCAGCATCAGGTACGCCTGCGGCCTGCAACCAGTGTTGCCAGTTCCTGGGGGCAGTTGTGTGGAAAAGTAGCGGTTCGCCCATCAGGTCGGCAGGAGTTTTCCACAGATTGGCAGACTGTCTGGCGTGAGCGCGCGCAGGGTGGCAGATCGGCACCATTTCCCGACCGATCACATAGTCCGCCTGCCAGTTCGGCCACGTACTGGCCTCGCCCGTCAGCAATGCGGCATCGGGTTTCGCGCCCGAGAAATCCTCGTCGCGGCGATAGGGCACGAAGTCCAGTCGGATGTCCGGATGCTTGCGGTGGAAGTCCGGCAGGCGCGGCACCAGCCAGACGCTGGCCAGCGTGGGCACGGCCGAGAGCGTCAGATGATGGCGGCGGTCCTCGCCAAACATCGCCGCGCTGGCGGTTTCCAGTGCTGCCAGAGGCTCCGCAATCCCCTCCAGGTAGCTGCGACCCGCCTCGGTCAACGTCAGGCGGTGCGCATTCCGATACACGAGCGGCTGGCCGAAGTGGGCCTCCAGACGGGCGATGGCGCGGCTGATGGCGCCTTGCGTGACGCAGAGCGTATCCGCAGCGCGCGTGAAGCTACCGAGCCGGGCGGCCGTGACGAAGGCATGCAACTCGGACATCGAAGGCGAGCGTATACGCATGGCGCTCCGAAGATGATCTTTGGTAATGGAAGCGTGCAATATAGTCGTTTGTGCGAGCTCGGTAAACTCAACGACACTGGCCGCTCGGGACCCCGAATCGAGAGCCAGAAAAGAGGAGTTTGCACAGATGAACCGAGCCCACAAAGCCCACGGCGCGCGTCGCCGTCTAGTGTTGTCCACAGTGTTGTCCACAGCCGTCGCAGGTGCCTTGGGCACGCTTGCACTGCCGGCCGCCGCACAGTCCGGCTACCCGAACAAGCCGATCCGGCTCGTCGTGCCGTTCGCGGCGGGCGGCACCACCGACCTGTCGGCGCGCCTCGTAGCCGAGTTCGCTGGACGCGAGTTGGGTCAGACCATCGTGGTCGACAACAAGGGCGGGGCAGGGGGCTCGATCGGGATGGAGCAGGTCGCGCGTTCGGCGCCGGACGGGTACACCATCGGCATGGCCACGGTCAGCACCCATGGCTCGAACCCAGCCGTTTATCCGAAGCTGGGCTACGACCCGATCAAGGACTTCGCGCCCGTGACCAATGTCGTGGCGATTCCGAGCATTTTTGCGGTACATCCCAGCGTACCGGCCAAGACGATGCAAGAGTTCGTGGCACTGGCCAAGGCCAATCCCGGCAAGTATACGTTCGCCTCGCCGGGCGCCGGATCGCTCGGTCATGTCAACATCGAGAACTTCATGACGCTGGCCAAGATCGATCTGCTGCACGTGCCGTACAAGGGCGCCGGTCTGGCGCTCAACGATGCGGTGGCAGGGCAGGTCAACGCCATTACCGACAACCTCTCGACCACGCTGCCTCACGTGAAAGCGGGCCGCCTGCGTGCCCTGGCACTGCTCGGCGCGCAGCGCTCGCCGCAGCTGCCTAACGTGCCGACCTATGCCGAACTTGGCTACAAGGACATGGGCGAGGGTGGCTGGTTCGGTATCGTGGCGCCGGCCGGGACGCCGCAGCCGATCATCGACAAGCTCAATTCCGCCATCCACAAGGCCATGCAGCAGCCTGAGTTCAAGCGCCGGGTGGACGAGTCGGGCGGCACGCTGATGCCGACCACGCCGGACCAGTTCAAGGCGCAGATCCAGCAGGCGCTGGCTCGCTATGCGCGAGTGGCCAAGGCCGCCAATATCAAGCTGGACTAAACCATGCAGCCTTTTGAAGCCATTCACGGCGACGCATCGGACGGTCCTTTCACGCTGGCTTTGCCGCAGGGCGACGCACTGCCGCTGGTCTGCGACTCTCCGCATAGTGGCGTCCACTACCCGGGCGACTTCGGCGCTGCGGTGCCTCTGCAGCGCCTGCGTGGTGGCGAGGATACCCATATCGATGCGCTCTGGCAGGGCGTGCCTAAGGTTGGCGGCACATTGATTGCGGCTACGTTTCCCCGGGTCTATATCGATCCCAACCGCACCCTGGACGACCTGGACCCGGAGCTGCTGGCATCGGCATGGCCCAAGCCGCTTGCACCGGGACCGAAAACGAAGCTGGGGTACGGCCTGGTTTGGCGGAGGATCGATGCGGACACGCCGATCTATGATCGCCAGCTTTCCGTTGCCGAGGTGCAGAATCGAATTTCCCGGTACTACCAGCCATACCATGCCGCATTGGATCGGGCAGTGGAGTCCGCGTACGAGCAATTTGGCGCACTCTGGCATCTGAACCTGCACTCGATGCCAAATAATGCCTACGAGCGTCTGAAGATCAAAAGCCCGCATCCGCTGGCGGACTTTGTCCTTGGGGATCGGGATGGCACGACGTGCGAGCCGGGGATTGTTGAACTGATCGAGCGGGAACTGCGCGGCATGGGCTACACGGTGGCGCGCAACGATCCCTACAAGGGTGTCCAGTTGATTGCCCAGATCGGCCGACCGGCGGAGCGGCGCAACAGTTTGCAGATCGAGATCCGCCGCCCGCTCTACATGGACGAAGCAACCAAGCAACCCAATGCGAGTTTCGGGTCGCTGCAGCGAGATCTTTCCCGTCTCTGTCAGACCGTGGCGGCCTATATCCGAAGCCATCTGACGTAGTACGTTTCACGTGAAACATACTTTGAAGCCCCGCCGTGTGCGGGGCTTTTTACATTCGATGTTCCACGTGAAACAACACATTTGCGACGGCTAGCTCCCATGGCCTTATGTTTCACGTGAAACATCGGGGCAGGGCACGGGACGGCCAGTTGATTGCCGCTATAATTCGGCATCCCGCATTTTTCCCGCCCAGCCTCCCGGAGGAGGTGTCCCATGCTTTACCCAAAAGAATTCGATGTCATTGTTGTCGGTGGTGGTCACGCCGGCACCGAAGCCGCTCTCGCCGCCGCGCGAATGGGCTGCCAGACGCTGCTTCTGACCCACAACATCGAGACCCTTGGTCAGATGAGCTGCAATCCGTCCATTGGCGGCATTGGCAAAGGCCATCTGGTCAAGGAAGTGGACGCCATGGGCGGCGCGATGGCTGCCGCGACGGACGAATCCGGCATCCAGTTCCGGATTCTCAACTCCAGCAAGGGCCCGGCCGTTCGCGCCACGCGTGCGCAGGCTGATCGCGTGCTGTACCGTGCCGCGATCCGTTCCCGGCTGGAGAATCAGCCGAACTTGATGCTGTTCCAGCAGGCTGTGGATGATCTGATGGTGGAGGGCGACCGCGTCGTCGGCGCTCGCACCCAGGCCGGTATCGACTTCCGCGCGCGCGCCGTGGTGCTGACAGCCGGTACGTTTCTCGATGGCAAGATTCACGTCGGACTGGACAACTACACGGGCGGGCGTGCGGGCGATCCGGCGGCCGTGTCGTTGTCGGCGCGTCTCAAGGAATTGAAGCTGCCCCAAGGCCGCCTCAAGACCGGCACGCCGCCGCGTATCGATGGCCGCACGATCGATTTTTCGCTCATGGAAGAGCAGCCGGGCGATCTCGATCCGGTGCCGGTATTCTCGTTCCTGGGTCGCGCAGAACAGCATCCGCAGCAGTTGCCTTGCTGGATTACACATACCAACAGCCGTACGCACGACATCA
Organism: Cupriavidus sp. DL-D2; assembly: GCF_039710735.1. Taxonomy (NCBI): domain Bacteria; kingdom Pseudomonadati; phylum Pseudomonadota; class Betaproteobacteria; order Burkholderiales; family Burkholderiaceae; genus Cupriavidus; species Cupriavidus sp. DL-D2. The sequence continues at coordinate 15,222 of NZ_JBDKXK010000036.1, forward strand.
TCCGCGGTGGCCTTGATCGTTCGCCGATGTACACCGGTGTGATCGAGGGGGTAGGGCCGCGATATTGCCCGAGTATCGAGGACAAGATCCATCGCTTTTCGTCCAAGGAAAGCCATCAGATCTTCCTGGAGCCGGAAGGGCTGACCACGAACGAGTTCTATCCGAACGGTATCTCGACCAGCCTTCCGTTCGATGTACAGCTCGATCTCGTGCATTCGATTCGCGGCATGGAGAACGCGCACATCCTGCGTCCCGGCTACGCCATCGAATATGACTACTTCGATCCGCGTGGCCTGAAGGCGTCGCTGGAAAGCAAGGCCATCGACGGCTTGTTCTTCGCGGGCCAGATCAATGGCACGACCGGTTACGAAGAGGCCGCGGCGCAAGGGTTGCTGGCCGGCATCAACGCCGGATGCTTTGTGCGCGAGCGCGATGCCTGGACGCCGCGCCGTGACCAAGCATATCTGGGTGTGCTGGTGGATGATCTGATCACGCGTGGCGTGACTGAGCCGTATCGCATGTTCACGAGCCGTGCCGAGTTCCGCCTGAGTCTGCGCGAAGACAACGCCGACATGCGCCTGACCGAAGTTGGACGTGAACTGGGTGTGGTCGATGACGCGCGCTGGGATGCCTTTAACCGGAAGCGCGACGCTGTTTCACGTGAAACAGAGCGATTGAAGAGTACGTGGGTGAACCCCACGCTGCTGCCCGCCGCCGACGCCGTGCCGCTGCTCGGCAAGGCCATCGAGCACGAGTATTCGCTGGCCGATTTGCTCCGTCGTCCCGAAGTCCGCTACGAAGCACTGGTGACGTTGCAGGACGGACGCTATGCACCGTCTACACCACTGGCCGACGATGCGATGCTGGCCGAGCAGATTCGCGAACAGATCGAGATCGGGATCAAGTATCACGGCTACATCGCGCGGCAGGCCGCCGAAGTCGACAAGCTCGAAGCCAACGAATCCACCAAGCTCCCGCCGAACTTCGACTACACCGAAGTGCGCGGACTGGGCTTTGAAGTGAGTCAGAAGCTGAACCAGCATCGTCCGGAAACGTTGGGCCAGGCGTCGCGGATTTCCGGCGTCACGCCGGCCGCGATCTCGCTGCTGCTCGTGCATCTGAAGAAGAAGGGCATGGGACGCACGCCGCCGACGAGTCCGTCGACGGCTAGCGGGCAGGAGGCAGCCTGAGTGGCGGGTTATCGGACTCCTGTGATCGACGAGGCCGCGCAGCGCGCGCGACTCGAAGCGGCGCTGACGACCATTGGTTTGCAGCTGTCTGCGGCGCAGATTGAAACGCTGCTGTCGTATCTGACGCTGCTACGCAAGTGGAACAGCGTCTACAACCTTACCGCCATCCGTCACCCCGACGAGATGCTGACGCACCATCTGTTCGATTCCCTGGCGGCGGTGCCCGCCTTGGCCGAAGCTGCGCGCAGCATCACCGTACCTGACGCTGCGCGGGGCAGGGTGCTCGACGTGGGCTCTGGCGGTGGCATGCCGGGATTGCCGCTGGCCATCGCTTGCGCGGACGTGTCGGTGTTGATGGTCGATATCGTCCAGAAAAAAACGGCCTTCCTGACGCAGTGCCGCGCCCAGTTGCAACTGACCAATGCCGCCGCGCATTGGGGGCCGGTCGAAAAGATCGAGGACACAAACGGATATGCGGTGATCACGTCGCGCGCATTCGCCGAGCTGACTGACTTCGTGAATCTGTCCGGACATTTGCTGGCACCAGGCGGCAAGCTGCTCGCCATGAAGGGGGTGTATCCGCAGGCCGAGTTCGATCGGATGGACGCGGCAGGACTGATGGAAGCGTGGCAAATCGACGACGTACCGCGTTTGCACGTGCCCGAACTCGATGCCGAGCGGCATTTGGTAGTGTTATCAAGGCGTTGAATTAGCCTGATCTAGTATTAAAACGCACTATTCTTTCAACGAATAAGAGTGGTGCAACGAGGAGCTTCTGCGCATATGGCCAAGGTATTCGTGATCGCAAACCAGAAGGGCGGCGTCGGCAAGACCACCACCACGGTGAACCTTGCTGCCGGACTGGTTGCGCAGGATCAGCGTGTGCTGCTGGTGGATCTGGACCCGCAGGGTAATGCCTCGATGGGTTCGGGTATCGACAAGCAGGCGCTCGAACATAGCGTGTATCAGGTACTGGTGGGATTGGCCTCGGTGTCGCAGGCGCGCCAACGCTCCGAGTCGGGTGGCTACGATGTACTGCCGGCCAACCGCGAACTGGCTGGAGCGGAAGTCGAACTCGTCGAGCTCGACCAGCGCGAACGCCGGCTCAAGCAGGCCCTTGCGGAAGTCGATGACCAGTATGACTTTGTCCTGATCGATTGCCCGCCGTCCCTGTCACTGCTGACACTGAACGGACTGTGCGCGGCGCACGGGGTCATCGTGCCGATGCAGTGCGAGTACTTCGCGCTCGAAGGACTGTCGGACCTCGTCAACACGATCAAGCAGGTGCATGCGAATCTGAATCGCGACCTCAAGGTGATTGGTCTGCTGCGCGTCATGTTCGACCCGCGCGTCACGCTGCAGCAGCAGGTCTCGGCGCAGCTCGAAGCCCACTTCGGCGACAAGGTGTTCAAGACCATGATTCCGCGCAACGTGCGATTGGCCGAAGCGCCGTCATATGGCATGCCCGGCGTGGCCTTCGATGCGACCTCGAAGGGCGCCAAGGCCTATCTCGATTTCGGCGCGGAGATGATCGCGCGCGTGCGTCAGCTCGGTTGAGCGGCAACAAGCATTGGACAGGAAGGTGGCGAGCATGGTGACCGCAAAGAAGAAGGGCCTGGGCAGGGGACTGGAAGCATTGCTCGGCGGCCCGGCCGAGATTGTCGAAGCCGCGAAGGAAACCGGCGCGCCGTCGGTGCTGCGCGTGGATCAGTTGCAGCCCGGCAAATACCAGCCGCGTACGCGCATGGACGAAGGCGCGCTGCAGGAACTGGCCGCCAGCATCCGCGCGCAGGGTCTGATGCAACCGATCCTGGTGCGCCGCGTGGCCGAACCCGACCGCTACGAGATCATCGCGGGCGAGCGACGTTACCGCGCATCGAAGCTGGCCGGCCTCGACAAGGTGCCGGTGCTCGTCAAGGACGTGGCCGACGAAGCCGCCGCCGCGATGGCGCTGATCGAGAACATTCAGCGCGAAGACCTGAACCCGCTGGAAGAAGCGCAAGGCATCATGCGCCTGATCCGCGAATTCAGTTTCACGCACGAGCAGGCCGCGGAATCGGTGGGACGCTCGCGCAGCGCGGTGTCCAACCTGCTGCGCCTGCTGAACCTGGCCTCGCCGGTGCAGACCATGCTGATGGCCGGTGATCTCGACATGGGGCACGCCCGCGCACTGCTGGCCGTGGATGGTGCCAACCAGATCACGCTGGCCAATCAGATCGTGAACAAACGGCTGTCGGTACGTGAAACCGAGAAGCTGGTGGCCTCGACGCTGAAGCCGTTTGATCTCAAATCACTCAAGCAGAAGCAGGGCAACGGCACGCGCGACGTGGCACGGCTGGAAGAGGAGTTGTCCGACACGCTGGGGCTGGCCGTCCAGATCAAGCTCGGTGCGCGCGGCAAGGGTCAGTTGACGATCCACTTCCCGAGCAACGACGCGCTCGATGGGGTACTGACACGGCTGCGCGAACCTGAAGCCAGCGCATAACCGGTTTACCCGTCATTCGGCAATGTTTTACTGGTGGATATTTCGCGCTGTCGGCCCGGCGCGACACCTGCACATCGCGTGCACCAGCCTGCGGCAGACAATCTGCGCGATAACCGAACGCCCCCGCAGCGATGATTCATTGCGGTGCGCAGCCGCACGGCGTCAACGGGGGCCAAAACACCATGATTCGCGCAAGGACGAGCGCAATCCAATTACGTTTCGCATCATTGCCGCGCAATTTCGCACCCGCCATCATGAAGACGTGATAGCAACCGTTGTGCGAAATTCAATGCAAGCTAACTGAAAGCAGATTGACTCAAGTTGGCGATTCCTAATAGAATCGTGCGGTTTGAAATCTGGCCGGGCCGGAAAAATTCCGGGTTGGGCCGAGACTGGGCAGGTGGTGGTGCGAGACCTTCGTGACGAGTGGGATGATAACGCCCGGGATGAGGACGAAGCTGTCGATCCGCTGTCGCGTGCCGAGGCGGTGAAGCTGCTGGGCGAGCGCGCGTTGCGTCCGTCCCGCATGACGCCAGGCAAGGTGGTAGTGGCTCAGGTAATCGTGACGCTGCTTTCGGCACTTGCCTGGTCGATGTTTGCGCAGGGTGGCATGGCCTCAGGCTGGTCCGCTTTCTTCGGTGGCATGGCGTGTTTCGTACCCAGCGGCTTCTTCGCGCTGCGCTTGTACGTTTCGCGCAAGCAGCCATCGGTTGGCGGCCTGGTGGCCGGCGAGGCGATCAAGATCTTCGGCACCGTGGCACTCCTGGTGCTGGTGATCGTGCTGTACCGTGATTTGCACTGGGTACCTTTGCTGGTCACGTTCCTGTTGGCACTCAAGACTTATTGGGTGGCGCTCGCGATCCGCTAAGCGGATGAACGCGAATCCCGTCGCCCTTGGCACTGCACAGGCAGCGCCGCGGCGTGGGGCTTGCGTCTCAGATGAGGCACCCATCCGGATTATCAAGAGGTTTCATGCGCCGCGCGTCACGAAGGTGAAGCGCAGCGTGAGTAAGGTTTTGCCAGAAGTTTTGCCAGAACAAAGCGGCGAGCTTGCACGGGCGGTGACCGGTCATGTGACCGAAGGCCATGCAAGACGCATACCGGTGGGCCGATGAGTTGGCGCCGGACAGACCAATTTCGCAATATACCTTTCGTTTCGACATGTCAGCTGAAGCTACCGCTGGGCACACGCTCACACCCTCAGGCTATATCGCCGAACACTTGCAAAACTTGAATTCGATCGGCGGAAAGCAGCACGCCGTCGTCGATTTCAGTGTCATCAACTATGACACCGTGTTCTGGTCCGTGCTGTGCGGCGCTATCGCCGTGCTGTTCCTCTACGTTGCCGCACGCCGCGTCACGCCGGCCGTGCCGGGCCGCTTCCAGGCTTTCGTGGAAATGATCGTCGAGATGGTCGACGACCAGGCCAAGGGCATCATCCACGGCGACCGTTCGTGGATCGCCCCGCTGGCGCTGATGGTGTTCTGCTGGATCACCCTGATGAACGCCATCGACCTGATCCCCGTCGACTGGGTCACCGGCCTGAACAACCTGCTGGGCATCTTCCACATCCATCTCCCGCACCACCGCGCAGTGGCCACGGCCGACCTGAACGGTACGCTGGGCATGTCGTGCTCGGTGCTGGTGCTGATGATCTACTACAGCTTCAAGATCAAGGGCGCAGGCGGCTTCATGCACGAACTGTTCTCGGCCCCGTTCGGCGCCAAGTGGTACCTGGCCCCGTTCAACCTGATCCTGAACATCATCGAATTCCTGGCCAAGGCCGTGTCGCTGGGCATGCGGTTGTTCGGCAACATGTACGCCGGCGAACTGGTGTTCCTGCTGATCGCACTGCTGGGTTCCATCTGGACGTTCGGTGCGGACCTGTCCGCGCTGGGCTTCATCGGGCACGTGGTTGCCGGCACCGTATGGGCCATCTTCCACATCCTGATCGTGCTGCTCCAGGCCTTTATTTTCATGATGCTGACGCTGGTGTACATCGGCCAGGCTCACGATCACCACTGATTTCAGGTTCTTCGTTTTTTAGTTTTTTGGTTCTAAGTCTCTCTCAATTAAAGGAGTCATCATGCAAGCATATCTCGCCAACATCCAGGGTCTGACCGCAATCGGTATCGGCATCATCATCGGTCTGGGCGCTATCGGTGCCTGCCTGGGTATCGCCCTGATGGGCGGCAAGTACATCGAAGCATGCGCACGTCAGCCTGAACTGATGAACCCGCTGCAAACCAAGATGTTCCTGCTGGCCGGCCTGATCGACGCTGCATTCCTGATCGGCGTGGGTGTTGCAATGCTGTTCGCGTTCGCGAACCCGCTGCTGGCTGTCATTCAGTAAGTCTTTTCGGTCTGCATGATGCTGACGGGCGGCGCAGGCCTCAGTCCGATGGCCTGGCCGCCCTTGTGCATTTATCTGTAGTTTGATTACCGAAAGGAACACACCATGAATCTGAACGCAACGTTTCTTGCGCAGATGGTCGTGTTCTTCATCCTGTGGTGGGTTGTTGCCAAATTCATTTGGCCGCCGCTGGTGAAGGCGCTCGACGAACGCGCAAAGAAGATCGCCGATGGCCTCGCCGCTGCCGAAAAGGGCAAGGCGGAGCTTGAAATCGCCAACAAGCGTGTGGACCAGGCCATGGCCGAAGCCCGCACCGAAGGCGCGCAACGCGTGGCCGACGCTGAAAAGCGCGCCCAGGCAGCCGCCGACGAGATCAAGCAAAACGCCCAGGCGGAAGCCGCACGTATCATCGCCCAGGCCAAGGCCGAGGCGGAACAGCAGGTTACCCGCGCTCGCGAGACGCTGCGCGACCAGGTTGCCGTGCTGGCCGTGAAGGGTGCCGAGCAGATCCTCAAGCGTGAAGTGAACGCGCAGGTCCACGCAGACCTGCTCAATCAACTCAAGGCTGAGCTCTAATCATGGCTGAAACCGCAACCATTGCCCGTCCCTACGCCGAGGCGCTGTTCCGCGTCGCGAGCGAAGCCGGTGCAGGCAACCTGGGTGCATGGTCCGAACTGGTGTCGGAAATGGGGCAGGTTGCCGCCAATCCCGACATGCAGGCCCTCGCCACCGATCCGAACGTCCCGGGCGCCAAGCTCGAGGAAGTGTTCCTGTCGGTGCTGAAGAGCCCGGTGAACGACGAGGCAAAGCGCTTCGTCAAGCTGCTGGTAGAAAACAGCCGCCTGACGGTGCTGCCGGAGATCGCCGAACAGTTCCATGTGCTCAAGAACGCCCGCGAGGGGTCGTCCGATGTGGAAATCACCAGCGCTTTCCCGCTGGATGACTCGCAGAAGAACGACCTGGTCGCCGCACTCGAACGCAAATTCGGCCGCAAGCTGTACGCGAACGTGGTGGTCGACCCATCGCTGATCGGCGGCGTGAGCGTCAAGGTCGGCGACGAAGTGCTCGACACCTCCGTGCGTACGCGCCTGGCTGCCATGCAAGCCACGCTGACCGCCTGACCGCAACGGCCGACGGATTGAAGAATTAGGAGCATTGTGATGCAACTGAACCCCTCAGAAATCAGCGAGCTGATCAAGTCCCGCATCTCGGGTCTTGGCGCCGACGCTGAAGTGCGCAACACCGGCACGGTAATTTCCGTGACCGATGGTATCTGCCGCGTGCACGGCCTGTCTGGCGTGATGCAGGGCGAGATGCTGGAATTCCCGGGTAACACCTTTGGCCTGGCACTGAACCTCGAGCGTGACTCGGTGGGTGCCGTGGTGCTGGGTGATTACGAACACATTTCGGAAGGCGATACGGTCAAGTGCACCGGCCGCATTCTGGAAGTGCCGGTTGGCAAGGAACTGCTGGGCCGCGTGGTCAACACGCTGGGCCAGCCGATCGACGGCAAGGGCCCGATCAACGCCAAGGAAACGGACGTGATCGAGAAGGTGGCACCGGGCGTGATCGCACGTCAGTCGGTGAGCCAACCGGTCCAGACCGGCCTGAAGTCGATCGACGCGATGGTGCCCATCGGCCGTGGCCAGCGCGAGCTGATCATTGGCGACCGCCAGACCGGCAAGACCGCCGTGGCCGTCGACGCCATCATCAACCAGAAGGGCAAGGGCGTCTTCTGCGTGTACGTGGCAATCGGCCAGAAGGCTTCGACGATCTCGAACGTGGTGCGCAAGCTCGAAGAGCTGGGCGCCATGGAATACACGATCGTCGTGGCCGCATCGGCTTCGGACTCGGCCGCCATGCAGTACCTGGCTGCCTACGCCGGCTGCACGATGGGCGAATACTTCCGCGACCGCGGTGAAGACGCACTGATCGTCTATGACGATCTGACCAAGCAGGCATGGGCCTACCGTCAGGTGTCGCTGCTGCTGCGCCGCCCGCCGGGCCGCGAAGCCTACCCTGGCGACGTGTTCTACCTGCACTCGCGTCTGCTCGAGCGTGCTGCCCGCGTGAACGAAGACTACGTGGCCAAGTTCACGAACGGCGCCGTCACCGGCAAGACCGGTTCGCTGACCGCGCTGCCCGTGATCGAAACGCAGGCTGGCGACGTGTCCGCCTTCGTGCCGACCAACGTGATCTCGATTACCGACGGTCAGATCTTCCTGGAAACCGACCTGTTCAACGCCGGTGTCCGCCCCGCTATCAACGCCGGTATTTCGGTGTCGCGCGTGGGTGGTGCAGCGCAGACCAAGGTCGTCAAGAAGCTGTCCGGCGGTATCCGTACCGACCTGGCCCAGTACCGTGAACTGGCTGCGTTCGCGCAGTTTGCCTCGGACCTGGACGATGCCACCCGCAAGCAGCTGGAGCGCGGCCGCCGCGTGACGGAACTGCTGAAGCAGCCGCAATACCAGCCGCTGCAAGTGTGGCAACTGGCCGCGTCGCTGTACGCCGCGAACAATGGCTTCCTCGACAACGTCGACGTGAAGGACATCCTGCCGTTCGAGAAGGGCCTGCACGACCACCTGAAGACCAAGTTCGCCGACCTCGTCAACCGCATCGAAGATACCAAGGATCTGTCGAAGGACGACGAAGCCGCCCTGCGTGCCGCGATCGAGGATTTCAGGAAGTCCGCCGCGTTCTAACCGCGTGATTCCATGCGCTGCGCCGCCGCTGCCGCAAGGCAGCGGGCGCGGCATGAATGGAGAGGAAAGATATGGCCGGAACGAAAGAGATTCGAACCAAGATCAAGAGCGTGCAGAACACGCGAAAGATCACCAAGGCGATGGAGATGGTCGCCGCATCCAAAATGCGCAAGGCGCAGGAACGGATGCGTAACGCCCGCCCTTACGCTGAAAAAGTGCGCAATATCGCAGCGCACCTTTCCGCTGCCAACCCCGAGTTCAAGCACCCGTTCATGGTGGCGCGCGATGTGAAGCGCGTCGGCATGATCGTGGTGACGACCGACAAGGGTCTGTGCGGCGGCATGAACACGAACGTGCTGCGAGCTGTGACCAACGAACTGAAGGACCTGCAGGGCCGGGGCGTGGACGTGCAAGCGACCGCCATCGGTACCAAGGGCATGCAGTTCCTGGGTCGCATCGGCGCCAAGGTGGTCTCGAACGTGACGCAGCTCGGTGACACCCCGCACCTGGAAAAGCTGATCGGCGCGATCAAGGTCCAGCTGGATGCCTTCACCAACGGCGAAGTCGATGCGGTGTACCTGGCCTATACCAGGTTCATCAACACGATGAAGCAGGAGCCGATGGTCGAGCAACTGCTGCCCCTGGCGGCAGACAAGCTGAGCCAGACCGAAGATGAGAAGCGCGCCTACTCGTGGGATTACATCTACGAGCCCGACGCCCAGACGGTTGTGGAAGAGTTGCTCGTCCGCTACGTCGAAGCGCTGGTGTACCAGGCCGTGGCCGAGAACATGGCGTCGGAACAATCCGCGCGCATGGTGGCCATGAAGGCGGCATCCGACAATGCCAAGAACGTGATTGGCGAACTGCAACTGGTCTACAACAAGACCCGTCAGGCAGCGATCACGAAGGAACTGTCGGAAATCGTCAGCGGCGCGGCAGCGGTCTAAGGCGTCAAGTATTCAAGCTATCGGAGATACGAAATGAGTATCGGAAATATTGTGCAGTGCATTGGCGCCGTGGTGGACATCGAGTTCCCGCGTGACGCAATGCCGAAGGTGTACGACGCACTCGTGCTCGAAGAGGGCAACGACAAGTCGTTCGCCGAGAAGGGTCTGACCTTCGAAGTGCAGCAGCAGCTGGGCGACGGCGTGGTGCGTACCATTGCCCTGGGTTCCTCGGACGGCCTGCGCCGTGGCATGTCGGTGAAGAGCACCGGCGCCCCCATCTCCGTGCCGGTTGGCCACGGTACGCTGGGCCGCATCATGGACGTGCTGGGTCGCCCGATCGACGAAGCCGGTCCGATCGCCGCTGACGAAAAGCGCGCGATTCACCAGAAGGCACCGAAGTTCGACGAACTGTCGCCTTCGGTTGACCTGCTGGAAACGGGCATCAAGGTGATCGACCTGGTGTGCCCGTTTGCAAAGGGCGGCAAGGTGGGCCTGTTCGGTGGCGCCGGCGTCGGCAAGACCGTGAACATGATGGAGCTCATCAACAACATCGCCAAGCAGCACAGCGGTTTGTCGGTGTTTGCCGGCGTGGGCGAGCGTACCCGTGAAGGGAACGACTTCTACCACGAAATGAAGGACTCGAACGTGCTCGACAAGGTGGCCATGGTGTTCGGCCAGATGAACGAGCCGCCGGGCAACCGTCTGCGCGTGGCGCTGACCGGCCTGACCATGGCCGAGCGCTTCCGCGACGAAGGCCGCGACATCCTGTTCTTCGTCGACAACATCTACCGCTACACGCTGGCCGGTACGGAAGTGTCGGCACTGCTGGGCCGTATGCCTTCGGCCGTGGGCTACCAGCCTACGCTGGCTGAAGAAATGGGCAAGCTGCAGGAACGGATCACGTCGACCAAGACGGGTTCGATCACGTCGATTCAGGCCGTGTACGTGCCTGCGGATGACTTGACCGATCCGTCGCCGGCTACCACCTTCCTGCACCTGGACTCGACCGTCGTGCTGTCGCGTGACATCGCCGCGCTGGGTATCTACCCCGCCGTCGATCCGCTCGATTCGACCTCGCGCCAGCTGGATCCGCAAGTCGTGGGTACGGAACACTACGAAGTGGCCCGCCGCGTCCAGCAGACCCTGCAGCGCTACAAGGAACTGCGCGACATTATCGCGATTCTGGGCATGGACGAACTGTCGCCGGAAGACAAGCTCGCCGTGTCGCGTGCGCGTAAGATCCAGCGTTTCCTGTCGCAGCCGTTCCACGTGGCCGAAGTGTTCACGGGTTCGCCGGGCAAGTACGTGCCGCTGAAGGAAACCATCCGTGGTTTCAAGATGCTGGTGGATGGCGAGTGCGATCACCTGCCCGAGCAGGCGTTCTACATGGTTGGCTCGATCGACGAAGCCTTCGAAAAGGCCAAGAAGCTTCAGTAAGCGAGGTCTTTCGCCTTCACCGGTCGGGGTGGCATCGCCGAAAGGCAGCCACCCGGGCTGAAGGCGAATCACCGCTTCCTGTTTGCGGGAAGCAAACGCCTTCTGGAGAAAGGATCATATATGGCAACCATTCTTGTAGACGTCGTCAGCGCGGAGTCGTCGATCTTTTCCGGTCAGGCGAAGTTCGTTGCGCTGCCGGGCGAGTCGGGTGAACTCGGTATTCTGCCGGGCCACACGCCGCTGATCACGCGTATCCAACCCGGTGCGGTTCGCATCGAGAAGGAAGACGGCAGCGAGGAATTCGTGTTCGTTGCCGGCGGCATTCTGGAAGTCCAGCCTCAGCACGTGACCGTGCTGGCCGACACCGCCATCCGCGGTGGCGATCTGGACGAAGCCAAGGCCCAGGAAGCGAAGCGCGCTGCCGAGGAGCTGATGCAGAACCAGAGCAGCGATCTCGACCTGGCTCGTGCGCAAAGCGAACTGGCCGTGGCCGCCGCACAGCTGGCTGCAATCGCCCGCCTGCGTCGTAAGAAGTAAGCATTACCTGACTAACGCCGCGTCGTTGTTTTTTGAGCGTGGTCAGTAAAAAAGGCAGCCAGTTGGCTGCCTTTTTTTAAGTGCGCGCGCTATATTTTCGAGCCAGGACGGCAAAAAAAAGCGCGCGGGCCGGGGAGGCACCGCGCGGACGGGAAAATCCCTTCGAGGGGTCAATTCGAAGGAACGGGTTCGGTCCAGGAGTTTTACTTACAAGCGCAGCGGAACTTTCGTCTCCGCATGATCGGCGAGTTTCCCACTCTGGAATCTCAAGCCTCGCGCTGCCAGCTTTCCTGGTTGTCCGGATCAGCCACTTCTGAGAAGAGGCTGGTCTGGATAATTCGGGTTACTGCTAGGCTTTCTTCTACACCCCTTATTATTCAAGAGCTTAGCGGCGGGGGTGCCTCACACCAAGCGCTGGTCTGTCAATGCATTGTGGGGGAAACTTCTGGGCATGGCAGTAACAAAATGTATCGGTTTGCAAGAAGTTGAAAGCTGGCTGCGATATTTCCCGGCGTTTTAAACACTTTTGCGCAAATTTGAAACCGTTTTCATCACCTGAACGGCGCGCTCTCCCTTGGGAAAATGTAAATACATTTCGGGGCTAGTGTACTGAATGCATTACGTTTTTTAGGGCCGTGCTTAATTGGCATCCCTCCTTGGTAGGGTGGCTGCCATTTCGCTGCCAACGCTCTGTGCGATGCCGCATTCAGCGTTACGATTCGAAACGGTTCGTATTGCCGTTTTCCGAAGCGGTGGAGCCGCCGCAACTGCCGCTACACTGACGATCCTTCGTTATTCCCGATTTCTCCATGGCCATCGATCCCCAATTGCAGGCGTACTACCTTCGCATGGCTGAACGGTATGCGGGACAACCTCTTGCGGCGGATGCCGTGGCGCGTCGTGCGCGCTTCGAGGAGGTGGCGGCGCTGTCCATCCTGCCAGATCCGGAAGACATGCAAGTCAGCAACCTGGAGATCCCGGTCGACGGTGCGGCACTGCCTGTCCGCATATTTCGACCCGCGGCCAGCGCCCCGGCACGCCTGATTGTCTATTTCCATGGGGGAGGCTGGGTGGTTGGCTCGCCGGTGACCCATCACACGGTTGCCGCCTTGCTGGCCACCGATACGGGGTGCATCGTGGCGAGTGTCGATTACCGCCTGGCGCCCGAGTATGCGTTTCCGACACCATGCGACGACGCCGTGGCCGCCGTGCGATGGCTCGCGGCACAACGCGAAGCACTCGGCGCGACGCCAGACTTTCTGGCCGTCGCCGGCGATAGCGCCGGTGGTCATCTGGCCGCCGCGGCGGCGCGTGTCGTCAACGAGGAGGCCGGTGCGCCAGTGGTGAACGCCCAGTTGCTGATCTATCCGGTGGCCGCGCCTGTGCTGACGACGGAAAGCTACCGCGCCTTTGCCGAAGGGCCGGGCCTGACGCGCGACGAGATGTCATGGTTCTGGACCCAGTACATCGGTGACGCCGCGTTGGCGCGGGGACCGGAAGAGTCCGATCCGCGCATTCATTTGATGGCTTCGCCACCTGCCCAGTTGCCGCCAGCCACTGTGGTGATGGTCGCCGCCAACGACGTGCTGCGCGACGATGGCCTGGCCTACGCGGATTTCCTGGTGCGTCATGACGCACCGGTGACCACGATCGAGGCGAGCGGCATGACGCATGGCTTTGCGCGTCTGCAGCCGGAGGCGCCGCGTGCTCGCGAGTGGATGCGGCGCGCGGCGCAGGCATTCGTCGGCACCTTCGACGAACTCTGAGTCTGCTGCACCGAGCCCGCCGGACATGACGGGCATCACGGCACCAGCCGTGGGAAGACCGCTGCGTTCCCGTAGAATGGCGGTCTTACGAGGATGACCATGACCGCATTGCAGAACGATACCTTCCTGCGCGCATTGCGCCGGCAGCCCACCGAACACACACCGCTGTGGCTGATGCGCCAGGCGGGCCGCTACCTGCCTGAATATAATGCCACGCGCGCGCGCGCAGGCAGTTTCCTGGGACTCGCCAAGAATCCGGCATATGCGACCGAGGTGACGCTGCAGCCGTTGGACCGGTATTCGCTGGACGCGGCCATTCTGTTCTCCGACATCCTGACCGTCCCGGACGCGATGGGCCTCGGCCTGTCCTTCGCTCAGGGCGAAGGCCCGCGTTTTGCACATCCGCTGCGTACCGAAGCCGATGTGGCGAAGCTGGCCGTGCCGGATATGTCGTCACTGCAATACGTGTTCGATGCAGTCAGCGAGATCCGCCGCGCGCTTGTGCAGGACGGTCGCCAGCGCGTGCCGCTGATCGGTTTCTCGGGCAGCCCATGGACCCTGGCCTGCTACATGGTGGAAGGCGGAGGCTCCGACGATTTCCGCACTGTGAAGGCCATGATGTATGGCCGGCCAGACTTGATGCATCGCATCCTGGAAATCAATGCCCAGGCTGTTTCCGCCTACCTGAACGCGCAGATCGAAGCCGGCGCGCAGGCCGTGATGGTGTTCGATACCTGGGGCGGTGCACTGGCCGACGGCATGTACCAGACGTTCTCGCTGGCCTATATGCGTCGGGTGCTGCAGGGCCTTAAGCGCGAGCACAACGGCGAGCAGATTCCCGTGATCGTCTTTACCAAGGGCGGCGGTATCTGGCTGGAGCAGATCGCTGATATCGGCCCGGACGCCATCGGCCTGGACTGGACCGTCAACCTGACGCAGGCTCGCCAGCGCACCGGTAACCGTGTGGCGCTCCAGGGCAACATCGATCCGACCGTCCTCTTTGCCCCGGAAGCGGCGATTCGCGAACAGGTGCGCAACGTACTCGACAGCTTCGCGGCAGGTGGTGGTAGCGATGGCCACGTCTTCAACCTGGGACACGGTATTTCGCAGTTCACGCCGCCTGAGAACGTTTCGATCCTCGTCGATGAGGTCCACGCTCACAGCCGCAAACTGCGCGCTACGCGGTCAGCCTGATTCTCTGTGCAGTCAGTTTCCCCGCGTCGCAACGATGTGATGGGTAAAATCCCATTTGTGGCGCAGGCGGCGCTAAAGGCGGGCTGTCAAGTAAACTATTTTGATTTTTATCGCCAAAAAGGTGCCAGGGGCTTGTTGTCAAGGCTTGACTTATGCACACCGATAGGTTTGCGGCGCTGCACGAGCGGGTAAGTCCTTAACTCACTTGGGGGAGGTTTGCAAGCCCTTGATTTATAAGGCTTTGAATCTTCTCCAAACGGGCTGGCCGGAGCGATGGAACCCTTGCCGTACGCGCCTTAGCGGGTGGTCGGCGCGACTTTTCAACAAAGTTATCCACAGGCATTTTCTGGCAGCGGCAAAACCTTCCATGGATCATCGACTTAGGGTCACATTTCAAGTTTTACTTTAAGTTGATGTTGCGCCGCACACAGACTTCCTCCAACGTAAAGTTCTCGACTGGCATGCACCGGATTCGCGCCATCGCCATGCACCAGTCGGGAGGGTGCGTGTGATCAGCCCCAACTCGCCAGGCACGGTAACTGTGGCGGATACCTTACAGACAACTGCTCCCACGTTGTCGTATCCCCGAATCGTCCGCGTGGCACTCGATACGCCGGCCGATGACTGCTTCGACTATCTCTCCGATGGCGCGGCCGCACCCGGGGAGCTGGTGGTCGTGCCGTTTGGCAAGCGCATGGTGGTGGGCGTCGCCGTTGCACTCGCAGACGATTCGGATGTGCCTTCGGACAAGCTCCGGCCCATTACGCAGCGAATCGGCTGGCTGCCCCCGCTCAACGACGAGTGGCTCGCCCTGGCCCGGTTCGCCGCGCGCTACTACCACCGTTGTCTGGGCGAGGTGATGCTGCCATCGCTGCCGCCGTCGCTGCGCGACGCGGAGACGTGGGAGCGGCTTGGCGTGCGCGCCCAGACCGTGCAGTACCGGCTGCGGCCCGGGTGTGCCGACGCGTTGCGTGAGGCCGCTCCCACTCGCGCCCGCACCGTGCGTGCCCTGGCTGAACTGCTGATCGCCGCGCAGGACTGGGTACGCCTGCCCGATGCGAGGGAAATCTGCGCGGCGGCACCGGCGCGCTTGGCTGAATGGGAGGCCGCAGGCTGGGTCGAGTGCGCGCACGCGCCGCAGATCCTGCTGGAGACGCGTGCAGACCTTGCGCCATCGCCTGCGCCGGCACTCCATGACGAGCAGCGCCGGGCGGTGGATGCCATCGCGGGCGCCGCGGGCTTCGCGGCCTTCCTGCTGCACGGTGTGACCGGCAGCGGCAAGACCGAGGTGTATCTGCACGCGATGGCGGATCGGCTCGCAGCGGACCCCTCGGCGCAGGTGCTAATGCTGGTCCCCGAAATCAACCTCACGCCACAGCTGCAATCCCGGATCGCCGAGCGCTTTCCGGACTTGCCGCTGGCCGTGCTTCACAGCGGCCTCGCCGATCAGGAGCGCAGCCTCCAGTGGCTGGCGGCGCACCGGGGTGAGGCGCGCATCGTGCTGGGCACCCGGATGGCGGTGATGGCGTCGATGCCGAACCTCAAGCTGATCGTTGTCGACGAAGAACACGATACGTCCTACAAGCAGCAGGAAGGGTTGCGCTACTCGGCGCGCGACCTCGCGGTCTGGCGGGCGAACCAGCTCAAGGTGCCGATCGTGCTGGGGTCGGCTACGCCTTCGATGGAATCCTGGCAGCGTGCCGAGCAGGGCGCGTATCGCAAGCTGGTGTTGCGCGAACGCGCCCAGACCGATGCCGCGTTGCCGACCGTTCGGCTGATCGATCTGAATCACGAGCGTCAGCGTCAGCGCGAACTGTTCGAGGGGCTGTCGGTGCCGTTGCTCGATGCGATCCAGCATCGGCTCGATCGCGGCCAGCAGAGCCTGCTGTTCCTCAACCGGCGAGGTTATGCACCGGTGCTGGCCTGCGATAGCTGCGGCTGGCTGTCGGGTTGCCCGCGCTGCTCGGCGTACCTGGTGCTGCATCGACCGGAACGACGGCTGCGCTGCCACCACTGCGGGTTGGAGTCGCCGGTGCCACACCATTGCCCGGACTGCGGCAATGTCGATGTGGCGCCGCTCGGGCGTGGTACGCAGCGAATCGAGGAAGCGTTATCCACACGTTTTCCACAGGCTCGCATCGCGCGCATCGATGCCGATTCCACGCGCAAGAAGGGCAGCGCGCAGGCCATGTTCGATGAGGTTCATGCGGGCGAGGTCGATATCCTCGTGGGCACCCAGATGGTGGCCAAGGGCCACGACTTCCAGCGCGTGACGCTGGTCGGCGTGGTCCACCCCGACGCCGCCATGTTCAGTCACGACTTCCGCGCGGCCGAGCATCTGTTTGCGTCCTTGATGCAGGTGGCCGGACGGGCGGGCAGGGCGGGACTGGGCGGCGAAGTGATGATTCAGACGCGTTATCCGGACGCCCCCGCATTGCAGGCCCTGGCGCGCCATGACTATGATGGATTCGCAGCCAGCCAGTTGCGCGAGCGCCGGCAGGCCGGGTTGCCCCCGTTCGCCTACCAGGCGCTCATCACGGCGGAACACGGCGAGCTGGAACGTGCGTTGACCTTCCTGAAAGCCGCGCGGGACCATGCCGATGCATGCCCGATGGCGCCCGAGGTGCAACTCCATGACCCGGTGCCGATGTCGATGGTGCGCATCTTCAACAAGGAGCGTGCCCAGATGCTGGTCGAAGCCGGATCGCGCCCCGTGCTGCAACGGTTTTTGAGTGAGTGGCTGCCCACTTTTCAGGAGGTGGGTGCGCAGGTGAAGGGCGTGCGCTGGCAGTTGGAAATCGATCCGTTGAGGATCTGAGGCCGGCCTTGCGAGGTCTGTCATGTTGCGTGGGTGCAACCTTTTCCAGGCGGGACGAACTAGGTGGTTGCACTAGGTTGCACCTCGTAATTCTACGAGAGTAAGATCGCGCCAATCGGCAGGCTGGCGCGTTACGCCCATGCGTATCGCCACGGCCGCCACCGCCTTCTTAAGATCCGCTGGAGAACTGCCCGCATGGCCACCACCACCCTCGGCGTGAAGCTCGACGATGCTTCGCGTGAACGCCTGAAACGCGTTGCCCAATCGATCGACCGTACCCCCCACTGGCTGATCAAGCAGGCCATCTTCACGTATCTGGAGCAGATCGAGCGCGGCCATCTGCCGCACGAAGGCGCCAACGGCACGTCGCATGACACGGATGGTGATGCTGGCGATGTGGCGCAGGGCGAGGCCATGGCCCAGCCGTTCCTGGAATTTGCGCAGAGCATCCAGCCGCAGTCGGTGTTGCGCGCGGCGATTACGTCTGCGTATCGCCGTCCGGAAACCGAATGCGTGCCGGTGCTGCTGGAGCAGGCCCGCCTGCCGAAGGCCGAGGCCGACGCCGCCATCAAGATGGCGCGCACGCTGGCGCAGAAGCTGCGCGAGCAAAAGGTGGGTACGGGCCGTGAGGGTCTGGTGCAGGGCCTGATCCAGGAGTTCTCGTTGTCGTCGCAGGAAGGCGTAGCGCTGATGTGCCTGGCCGAGGCACTGCTGCGCATCCCCGACAAGGCCACGCGCGACGCTCTGATTCGCGACAAGATCAGCGGCGCGAACTGGCAGTCGCACCTGGGCCAAAGCCCGTCGCTGTTCGTGAACGCCGCCACCTGGGGCCTGCTGCTGACTGGCCGGCTGGTGGCCACGCACACCGAAGCCGGATTGTCGAAGGCGCTGACGCGCATCATCGGCAAGGGCGGCGAGCCGCTGATCCGCAAGGGCGTGGACATGGCCATGCGCCTGATGGGCGAGCAGTTCGTCACTGGCGAGACGATTTCCGAGGCGCTGGCCAACGCGCGCAAGTATGAGGCCGAAGGCTTCCGTTATTCGTACGACATGCTTGGCGAGGCTGCGATGACCGAGGCCGACGCGCAGCGCTACCTGGCATCGTACGAGCAGGCCATCCACGCAATCGGCCAGGCGTCGCGCGGCCGGGGCATCTATGAAGGCCCGGGCATCTCGATCAAGCTGTCGGCGCTGCATCCGCGCTACAGCCGCGCGCAGCACGAACGCGTGATTTCCGAACTGTATGGCCGCCTGAAGAGCCTGACGCTGCTGGCCCGCCAGTACGACATCGGCATCAATATCGACGCCGAAGAAGCTGACCGCCTGGAAATCTCGCTCGATTTGCTGGAGCGCCTGTGCTTCGAACCGGAACTGGCCGGTTGGAACGGTATCGGCTTCGTGGTGCAGGGTTACCAGAAACGCTGCCCGTTCGTGATCGATTTCCTGATCGACCTGGCACGCCGCAGCCGCCACCGCCTGATGATCCGCCTGGTGAAGGGCGCGTACTGGGACAGCGAGATCAAGCGCGCCCAGGTGGATGGGCTGGAAGGCTACCCGGTCTACACGCGCAAGGTGTACACGGACGTGGCCTACGTGGCATGCGCCCGCAAGCTGCTGTCGGTGCCGGACGCAATCTATCCGCAGTTCGCCACGCACAACGCGCATACGCTGTCGGCCATCTACCAGATCGCCGGTCAGAGCTACTACCCCGGCCAGTATGAATTCCAGTGCCTGCATGGCATGGGCGAGCCGCTGTACGACCAGATCGTCGGCCCGAAGTCGGACGGCAAGTTCAACCGTCCGTGCCGCATCTACGCACCGGTTGGCACCCATGAAACGCTGCTGGCGTACCTGGTGCGCCGCCTGCTGGAGAACGGCGCGAACACGTCGTTCGTGAACCGCATCGCCGATGAATCCATCCCGCTGGACGAACTGGTGGCCGATCCGGTGACCGTGGTCGAATCGATGCACAAGACGGAAGGTACGCTGGGCCTCTCGCACCCGCGCATCCCGCATCCGCGTGAACTGTATGGCGACGCGCGCGCCAATTCGGCGGGCATCGATCTGTCGAACGAGCATCGCCTGGCCTCGCTGTCGTCGGCACTGCTGGCCGGCGCCAGCGAAGTCCACCGTGCCGAACCGCTGCTCGGTGCCGACATCCCGCGCGGCGACGCCAAGCTCGACCCCGTGCTGAACCCGGCCGACCACCGCGACGTGGTGGGCCACACCAGCGAAGCCACGCCGTTCGAAGTGGAGGCCGCGCTGGCTGCCGCCGTGAATGTGGCACCGATCTGGCAGGCCACGCCGCCGGAGGTGCGCGCCGCTGCGCTGGAGCGCGCCGCCGACCTGATGGAAGCCCAGATGCAGCAGTTGATGGGCGTCATCATGCGCGAGGCCGGCAAGACGTTCTCGAACGCCATCGCCGAAGTCCGCGAAGCGGTCGACTTCCTGCGCTACTACGCGGTGCAGGTGCGCGAGACGTTCTCGAACGACACGCACCGCCCGCTCGGCCCCGTGGTCTGTATCAGCCCGTGGAACTTCCCGCTGGCGATCTTCACGGGTCAGGTTGCTGCCGCACTGGCTGCCGGCAACCCGGTGCTGGCCAAGCCTGCCGAACAGACCCCGCTGATCGCCGCCGCTGCTGTGCGTCTGCTGCGCGAAGCCGGTGTGCCGGCTGGTGCCGTGCAACTGCTGCCGGGCCGTGGCGAGACCGTGGGCGCTGCGCTCGTGGGCGATGCGCGCGTGAAGGGCGTGATGTTCACCGGCTCCACCGAAGTGGCACGCCTGCTGCAACGTAATGTTGCGGGTCGCCTCGATGCGGCGGGCCGTCCGATTCCGCTAATCGCCGAAACGGGCGGCCAGAACGCGATGATCGTGGACTCCTCGGCCCTGGCCGAACAGGTGGTGGGCGACGTCGTGAACTCGGCCTTCGACTCGGCAGGCCAGCGCTGCTCGGCGCTGCGCGTGCTGTGCCTGCAGGAAGACGTGGCCGACCGCATCCTGGAAATGCTCAAGGGCGCCATGGGCGAACTGACGCTGGCCAACCCGGATCGTCTGTCCACCGACGTGGGTCCGGTGATCGACGAGGAGGCGCGCGGCAACATCGTGCGTCACGTGGAAGCCATGCGCGCCAAGGGCCGCCGCGTGCATCAGGCAGATCCGAACGCCGTGCAGTCCGCCGCCTGCCGTAACGGTACGTTCGTGCCGCCGACGCTGATCGAACTCGACTCGATCGAGGAACTGAAGCGCGAGGTCTTCGGCCCGGTGCTGCACGTGGTGCGCTACCCGCGCGCCGCGCTGAATACGATGATCGACCAGATCAACAACACCGGCTATGGCCTGACGCTCGGCATCCACACCCGGATCGACGAGACCATCGCGCATATCGTGGACCGTGCGCATGTCGGTAATCTCTATGTGAACCGCAATATCGTCGGCGCCGTGGTGGGCGTGCAGCCGTTTGGCGGCGAGGGTCTGTCGGGCACGGGTCCGAAGGCTGGCGGCCCGCTGTATCTGCATCGCCTGCTGTCGGTGTGCCCGCAGGATGCCGTGGTGCGCGTCGTGCGCGCCTCGGACGTGGCCGATGCCGCGCAGGCTGCTCCGGTATCCGCCGAGCTGGCCGCACTGAAGGGCTGGGCGCAAGGCAGCCTGCCCGAAGTCGCCGCCGCCTGCGGCCAGTTCGCTGCCGCTTCGGCATCGGGTATCTCGGCCACGCTGCCGGGCCCCACGGGCGAGCGCAATACGTACTCGCTGCTGCCGCGCGAGCGCGTGCTGTGCCTGGCGCAGACGGAGTCGGACCTGGCGCTGCAACTGGGCGCCGTGCTGGCGGTTGGCGCCCAGGCGTTGTGGGTTGACACACCGGTCGCAAAGTCGCTGTTGGCACGGCTGCCGGCCGCAGTACAATCGCGCGTCCGTATGGTTTCCGACTGGAAATCATCGGACACCGACTTCGACGCGGTGCTGCATCACGGCGATTCCGACCAGTTGCGCACCGTCTGTGAACAGGTCGCTACGCGTCCGGGTCCGATTGTCGGCGTCCAGGGCCTGGCCCAGGGTGAACCGAATATCGCGCTCGAGCGTTTGTTGATCGAACGTTCGCTGTCCGTCAATACGGCGGCTGCGGGCGGCAATGCAAGCTTGATGACGATCGGCTGAGGCACGTCCTCTTCCGGTCACCCATCAGAGGCGTGCGGCGAGGGCCGGTGATCCCGACCTTGCTGCGCCACTTAGAATGGAACGGTGCTGCCAACGCCGTTCCGACATATGCCGACAACGGCACCATATGGCACCCGTTTGGGACCCAAGGAGAACTGATGAGCTCGACATTCCGCAAGACGGCCATGACCGTCGCCATGGCCGTTGCCGGCCTGACTGCCGCTTCGGCTGCTTTTGCCCAGGCCCAGGAAATCAAACTGGGCTACGCCGGTCCGCTGACCGGCGGCCAGGCCCAATACGGCAAGGACATGCAGAACGGCATCGTCCTGGCGATCGATGACATGAATGCCACCAAGCCCAAGATCGGCGGCAAGGAAGTCAAGTTCGTGCTGATCTCCGAGGACGACCAGGCCGATCCGAAGACCGGTTCGGTGGTGGCGCAGAAGCTGGTGGACGCCGGCATCCAGGGCATGCTCGGCCACTTCAATTCGGGCACCAGCATCCCGGCGTCGATGGTCTACAACCGTGCAGGCATTCCGCAGATCGCCATGGCCACGGCACCCGAATACACCCGCCAGGGCTTCAAGACCACGTTCCGCATGATGACGTCCGACACCCAGCAGGGTTCGGTGATCGGCGCTTATGTGGTGAAGAAGCTGGGCGCCAAGAACATCGCCATCGTCGACGACCGCACGGCCTACGGCCAGGGTCTGGCTGACGAGTTCGAGAAGGCCGCCAAGGCCGCCGGCGGCAAGATCGTGCGCCGCGAGTTCACGAACGACAAGGCCGTGGACTTCAAGGCTGTGCTGACCAACATCAAGCGCAGCAACCCGGACATCATCTTCTACGGCGGTGCCGAAACCCAATCGGCCCCGATGGCCAAGCAGGTCAAGGAACTGGGCATGAAGGCCCCGCTGGTCTCGGGCGAAATGTCCAAGACCGACAACTTCCTGAAGCTGGCCGGCAACGCCGCCGATGGCACCGTGGTGTCGCTGGCCGGCCTGCCGCTGGAACAGATGCCGGGCGGCGCTGCGTACGAGAAGAAGTACGAGAAGCGCTTCGGCTCGAAGGTCCAGACGTACTCGCCGTACGCCTATGACGGCGCCACCGCGCTGATGACCGCCATGATCAAGGCCGGCTCCGCCGACCCGACGCGCTACCTGCCCGTGCTGGCCGCTACCAGCATGCAGGGCGTGACCACCAAGACGCTGGCCTACGATGCACGCGGCGACCTGAAGGACGGCGGCATCACCGTCTACAAGGTGCAAGGCGGCAAGTGGACCGTGCTGGAAACCGTGGGCGGCAAGTAATCGCCGCTCGCCGAGTAGCTTTTAGCATTACGCGCGCCGGACGGCTTTCCTACGGCTGGCGCGTGGCAGAACTGACGCCACCCGGGCAGATGCCCGCGGTGGCGTTTTTTGTTGGGGAGCGGCTTTTTCTTTCGGTCAACCCCAATCAACCCCCAATCTCCCCCTCTCCTCTCCGAAGTGTGTCACGCCAATAGCGCATAATTCCGCTTTGCTGATTTCTGATGAAGGAGCGGACCTTGCAGGATGTCCGTTACGACCACGCCATCGCGCTGGCAAATGCCGGGCGCCATGACGAAGCTGTACAGGTAGCCGACCAGCTCTGGGCGGCGCATCCCGAAGTTGTGGACTATGCCGCGCTGCGCGCGCAGATCCAGTCGGATCGTGGCGATGTGGCGGCGGCGTTGGCCGCGCTCGACGAGGCCATGACCCGGCTGCCCGAGCTCTCGCTGGCGCCGATGCATCGCTGGGCCTCGCGCGGGGCGCTGGCGCATATGTATGGCACGTTGCTGATGCGTGAAGGGCGCGACACCGAGGCGCAGCCGTGGCTGCACGAGGCCGCGCGCCGCAACGGGCTGGCCACGGGCGAGTGGGCTGCGCATTTCTATGCGGGCTTTGTCGCGTTTCGCCTCAACGATTTCGCGCTGGCGGGCCGCTACTGGCACGACCTGCTGTATCGCTCGCCCGATCTCGGGGCTGGCGATATCCTGCCGCTGGTGCAGGACTATGTCGCGCGCAGCGATGCCGCGCAGCAACTTGGGGAGCCGCTGCTGCGGATCTGCCTGGGCCGGATCGCACTGGATTCCCCGGAGCTGCTCGATCTGACGCCAGCGCAGGGCGATGCCCTGGCCGCGGCACAGGCCGAAACGGTGCTGGCCGCCGAGCCCGATCATCCCGAAGCACGCCGGTTGCGCGCGCCGTTGCGGCTGGGCGTGGACCCGGCGGCGGCACTCGATGACCTGGATACGTACCTGCGTCAGCGTCCGGACCCGCTCGCGCAGGTGCGCGCGCTGACGTGGCGGCACCAGTCGCAAGCCAAGGCAAGTGCCAGCACCCCGGCGCAGCCCGCCTGGACTGGCTTTGCCATGACGGCCAATGCCGACGATGGTGCCATGTACTTCCACGCGGCTGCGGCGCTCGGCGCGTTCATCGACGAGGTGCCTGCGTCACAAGCCGTGCTGAAGCCGATGCTGGAGGCCGCGTGCCGCAAGGGACTGGGCTGTTTCGAGGCATATTTCGAGACGGGCGAGGGCGATGCGCAGGGCCATGGCGGCAACGCCGATCCTCACCTGTATTCCCTGCTGTGCCGCCTGCTGGCGCGCACGCTGCCGGCCGATGCGACGCATCTGGAAGAAAAGGTGTCGCTGCACCAGAAGGGCATGGCGGCCAGCGACTTCATCGACCACTGGATCGACATGCTCGACGCCTACGCGGCGGCGGGCGAGCACCAGAAGGTGGTGGATCTGGCCGGTGAAGTGATGAATCGTCATCCGGTGGAGCGCAACCCTGCGGACGTGAGTTGGGCGTTCAGCCGGCTCGTGGCCGCGTGGGCGGCACTGGGCGGGCGTGAAGCCACGGAATCGGCCAATGCCGCGCTGACCCATATGGATGCCCGTCTCGATGCGCTGCCCGTCGAGGCACGCAGCGAAGGGGCGCACGCCATGGCCCATGCCCGCGCGCACTACGGCGCGTTGCTGGCCAAGGGTATGGCGGGGATGGACGAACACGACCGTGCCGATGCACTGGCGGAACTCGAAGCGCTCCAGCGCCGCTCGCTACTGGTGGAAGACGGCTGGCTCTATGGCCGCTTTGGCCAGATCTGGCGCGACCTCGGCGACAACGAGCGCGCCTTGCCATTGATCGAACAGGCCGTAGCACTTGGGGCTGGCAATGCCCAGGCAGAAGCGCAGGCGCGGGTACAGCGTGCCAGACTCCTCGTGGAACTGGACCGGAAGGCGGAGGCCCTGACGGATTTCCATATGGCGTTTGCTGCGCGTGACGACTGGGATGCCGACGCGTGGCTGCTGGCCGTGCAGGCGGCCGTGGCGCAGGGCCACCGCGAGACGGCACTGGAGTGGTTCGAAAAGGCCAAGGCGGCGGGGGCTGGCGTGGGCACCACGCGTGGGCTCTTCGGCAAGACCGAGGCGGCGCTGAAATCCACCCGGCCGAAGTGGAAGGTATGGGGGCTGTAACGCGGGGCGGGAGGGTCGCGTGGCATCCCACTAGGTGACCCACCGCACAAGACAATTCTCAATTTGAAAGACCTACAAAAGCGCGATCGATGAAGATCGCGCTTTTTGTTTGTGGAAGATGGGTTTTATCGGCAAGATGGGAAAAGTGTCGGACAAGCACTGACACTTTGAAACGTGTCCTTCCATTACCATGACGCGCATGAATGGACTGAGCCAACTTTTCCCCTCGCTGCCGCTGGCGCCGGGCGGCCTGTTCTGGGTAGGTCTCGCACTCGTTGGTGCGGGGCTGGCCGGAGAGGTCTGCCGCCGCTGGCTGGGCATTCCGCGCATCGTCGGATACGCCATGGTCGGGCTGTTCGCCGGCATGCTCGGCCGCAGCATCGTGGACGACAACATGATCGCCCAGACCCGGGTGCTGATCGATATGGCGCTGGCACTGGCGCTGTTCGAACTCGGCCACCGGCTGTCGCTGTCATGGCTGCGCGCCAACCGCTGGTTGCTGTTCACGAGCGCCGCCGAAAGCCTGCTGACGTGGGGCCTCGTCGCCACCGTGCTGCAATGGCTGGGCGCGTCGCCCGGCGTTGCGATCCTGGCCGGTGGTATCGCGGTCAGCACCTCGCCGACCATCGTGCTGCAACTCAAGAACGAACTGCGCGCCGAAGGGCAGGTGACCGAGCGGCTGATGGCCATGGCCGCGCTGAACTCGATCTACGCGGCGGCCATTGTGCAGGTGGCGACGGGCTGGCTGCATTCGGAGTACGGCAACCTGGGCGCTGCGCTGCTGCATCCGCTGTACCTGCTGGTGGGCTCGTGCCTGCTGGCATGGGTAGTTGGCAAGGTGGGGCATGCCATCTACGCGCGGATGTCTTCCGACGATCACTACAGTTTCCTGGTGCTGGTGGGGCTGGTGCTGTTCACGCTGGCGCTGACGCGCGTGCTCAAGCTTTCGATGCCGCTCACGCTGATGCTTGCCGGCGTGGTCTTCAAGCACCAGGACCGCCAGCCGCACGTCTGGCCCACGCACTTCGGTAGCGCGGGCAGCCTCCTGATCATCGTGATGGTGGTATCGCTGGGCCTGCCGCTGACGGCGCAGGACTGGATCATCGGCGGGACGATGGCCGTGGCGCTGGTTGTGCTGCGTCACGTGGCCAAGCTGGTTGGCGTGGTATCACTGGGTTCGTTTTCGGGGCTGAGCCTGCGGCAGGCCATGGCGCTGGGCCTTGCGCTGGCACCGATGTCGGGGCTGGCCTATCTTCTGATGAGCGACATTGCCCGCCTGTATCCGGGCACCGGCGTGCCGCTCGCATCGATCATCCTTTGCGCGCTCGCCATCGAGCAGGTGCTGGGCCCGATCATCGCGGCGTGGGCGCTGCGTTACGCGGGCGAGGCAAGGGACAATGGAGGAGGGCGCTGATGTCGCTCGAACCGTTCAAGCATTCCGAGCCGCTGACCTTTGGCGTGGAGCTGGAGCTCCAGCTCGTCAATCGCCATGACTATGATCTGGCGCCATTCGCACCGGACCTGCTTCGGGCACTCAAGGGCGCGCAGCATGCGGGGGACATCAAGCCCGAGATCAGTCCGTCAATGATCGAGATGAGCACGGGCATTTGCCACAGCTACGCGCAGGCGCTGGAAGAGCTGACTGTCATGCGCGACCTGATGATCAATGCGTCGCGCGGCCTTAACCTCGGCATCTGCGGCGGCGGCACGCATCCGTTCCAGGTGTGGTCCGAGCGCACCATCTCGGACTCCCCGCGCTATCAGTACATCTCGGAGCTATATGGCTACCTGGCCAAGCAGTTCACGGTGTTCGGGCAGCACGTGCACATCGGCTGCCCGAGTGCGGACGAATCGCTGTTCCTGCTCCATGCCATCGGGCGGTATGTGCCGCACTTCATTGCGCTGGCGGCGTCGTCGCCTTATGTGCAGGGGGTCGATACTGGATTTGCATCCGCTCGATTGAATTCTGTTGCCGCGTTTCCGATGAGCGGTCGGGCGCCGCACGTGTTGACGTGGGATGGCTTCGAAGCCTACTTCAACAAGATGCGCGCGACGGGCGTGATCGAGAGCATGAAGGACTTCTATTGGGATATCCGTCCCAAGCCGGAGTTCGGCACGATCGAAGTGCGCGTCATGGATACGCCCCTCACCGTGCAGCGCGCGTGCGATATCGCCGCGTACATCCAGGCGCTTGCGCGATATCTGCTGCTGTCGCGTCCGTTCATGCCGCAGGAAGACGATTACCTCGTCTACACCTTCAACCGTTTTCAGGCGTGCCGCTTTGGGATGGAAGGCGAATACGTGCATCCGAACGAACTGACGCGGATGCCGATTGCAGACCACATCCTGTCGATCTGCGATGCGCTGGAGCCGCATGCGGAGGCACTCGGTTCGCTGCAGGCGCTGTCGAACATCCGCGCACTGGCCGCTTCACGCGACAACGATGCGCATTCGGTACGCGTGATCAACGACGAAGCCCACAGCCTGCGCGATACCGTACGGCATACGTGCGAGCGGTGGGAATCGTAACTCGCGCAGTCTGATGCGTCAGGCGCCGTGCGGCACGCTTGTGCCGTCGCGGCCGGCCACGAGTCCGAGTTGCTGGTTGGCAGGCACCGCGATATCGATCAGCTTCGGTCGCGGTAGATTCAGTTCACGCATCATGGCGATGAACTCCTCGCGCGATCGGCCCGCGATGCGGCTGTTGCTCGCGCGCTCCTGACCGATCGTGGATGCCGTGCGGCCCTTGTAGTCATGCGCGGGATAGACCTGCGTATCGTCGGGCAGGCGGAAGAGTTTCTGTGTCAGGCTGTCGAACAAGGTGCCTGCATCGCCCGACTGGAAATCCGTGCGGCCGCAGCCGTCGATCAACAAGGCATCGCCGGTAAAGATCCGGCGCACCACGCCATCGGCCGTCGTTTCTTCCCACAGGTAACTCATGCTGCCAGCCGTATGTCCCGGCGTATGGATCGCGCGCAACACCTGACTGCCGAACGAAATGGAGTCGCCATCGATCAATTGCTTGCTGGCGGGCTTGATGTCGCAACCGGACGGCGCTGCGGTGCTGGCGCCGGTCAGCGCGGCCAGTTGCCCGGCGGACGTGATGTGATCGGCATGCGCATGGGTTTCGATAATCCAGACGACCTTGGCGCCGGTGTCTTTCAGCACGGCAAGGTCGCGTTCGGACTGGCAATCGACCGGATCGATCAGGACCGCCTCATGCGTGGCGGCATCGATCAGCAGGTAGGTGAACGTGCAGGAGACGTCGTCGAACAACTGGTGAAAGGTCTGCATGGCCGCTTTCTTTTGGAGACTGATGTTATTGGCAAATCTTGTCGGCAACCCGAAAGTGCTTCCATCATATACGGCGGCCTGCCATTCACTATGATCGTCAGCATTCGACGATATTCACCGCCAGCCCGCCGCGCGCCGTTTCCTTGTACTTCGTTTTCATGTCTGCGCCGGTCTCGCGCATCGTCTTGATGACCGAGTCGAGCGACACATAGTGTGTGCCATCGCCCCGCAGCGCCATGCGCGCGGCGTTCACGGCCTTGACGGACGCCATCGCGTTGCGTTCGATGCACGGGATCTGCACCAGTCCGCCCACGGGATCGCACGTCAATCCGAGGTTGTGCTCCATGCCGATCTCGGCGGCGTTCTCCACCTGTTCCGGTGTGCCGCCAAGTACCGCAGCCAGCGCACCGGCCGCCATCGAGCACGCTACGCCAACCTCGCCCTGGCAGCCCACTTCCGCACCGGAGATCGACGCGTTGAGTTTGTAGAGCAGGCCGATGGCACCAGCGGTCAGCAGGAAATCCGCCGCGCCCTGAGGACTCGCGCCGGGCACGAAGCGATCGTAGTAGTGCAGCACGGCGGGGATGATGCCTGCGGCGCCATTCGTGGGTGCGGTCACGACACGTCCACCCGCTGCGTTTTCCTCGTTGACGGCCATCGCGTAGAGGTTGACCCAGTCCATGACGGTGAGCGGATCGGACAACGTACGCTCCGCGCGCAACGTCAGGTTGCGATACAACTCGGGCGCACGCCGCTTCACCTTGAACGGACCGGGCAGTTCGCCCTCGGTGCGGCAACCGCGCGCCACGCATTGCTGCATGACGTCCCAGATATGCAGCAGGCCATCGGTGACCTCGGTGTGCGAGCGCCACGTCAGTTCGTTCTCCAGCATGAGTTGTGCGATGGACTTGCCGCTCGCATGCGCCATCTCGAGCATCGCCTTGCCACTGCGGAACGGATGCGGCAACTGATTCTCCGCAGTCTGCAACTGCGTATTGGGTGCGCCGGCCGTGACGACAAAGCCACCGCCCACTGACAGGTAGCGCGCTTCACGTAGCGGGTTGCCCTCGGCATCGTAGGCGTGGAACTTCATGCCGTTCGGATGCTCGGCCATCGCTTCGCGTCGATAGAACACGATGTGCTCGCGTTCCACGAACGGTACCGTGTGCTTGCCCAGCAGCGTCAGCAGCTTGCTGCGGCGCATCGCGGAGAGCTTCTCGTCGATGCCTTCGGGATCGACGGTATCGGGCGCCTCGCCCATGAGCCCGAGAATCACGCCCTTGTCGGTGCCGTGTCCCTTGCCGGTGGCGCCCAGCGAGCCATACAGTTCGGCACGCACGCTCGCTACTTGCGGCAACAACCCATCGCGCTCCAGACCATGCGCGAACATCAGCGCGGCGCGCATCGGTCCCACGGTGTGGGAACTCGACGGGCCGATGCCTACCTTGAACAGATCGAAAACACTGACTGCCACGGCTGACTCCAGATGCGAAGACGGCGCGCCGCCGGCACGCCGTCAGGGGCCGCCCACGATTCGGAAATCAGGGCGGCAGGGGACTTTTCAACTTTTCTTATCGAGCCGGAGTGCTTACGCCTCTTCAGCGTACTCGCTCATCGGCACGCACGAGCAGAACAGATTGCGGTCGCCATACACGTTGTCCGCACGGCCAACCGGCGGCCAGTACTTCTGCGTGCGCAGCGACGCCACCGGATAGGCGGCTTCCTCGCGCGTGTACTTGCGCGTCCACTCGTTGGCCGTGATCACGTTGGCCGTGTGCGGCGCGTGCTTGAGCGGATTGTCTTCACGGTCGAAGCTGCCGTCCTCGACGCGCGCAATTTCGCCACGGATGGCAATCATGGCGTCGATGAAGCGGTCGAGTTCGGACAGGGCCTCGCTTTCGGTCGGCTCGATCATCAGCGTGCCCGGCACCGGGAAGCTCATGGTCGGGGCATGGAAGCCGTAGTCCATCAGCCGTTTGGCGACGTCTTCGTTCGAGATGCCCGTGCTCTTCTGCAGCGGACGCAGGTCGAGAATGCACTCGTGCGCCACCAGACCACCCTGACCCGCGTACAACACCGGATAGTGCGGCGACAGACGCTTGGCCACGTAGTTGGCCGTCAGGATCGCGTTCTCGGTGGCGGCGGTCAGGCCGGTCGAGCCCATCATCGCCACGTACATCCACGAAATCGGCAGGATGCTGGCCGAGCCGAACGGCGCGGCGGAGACTCCGCCGATGCCGTTGTCGTCGCGGCGATAGCCAACGCTGTCCTGGTTCGGCAGGAAGTCGGCAAGGTGCGCGCCCACTGCCACCGGACCCACGCCCGGTCCGCCACCGCCGTGCGGAATGCAGAACGTCTTGTGCAGGTTCAGGTGGGAGACGTCACCGCCGAACTGTCCCGGTGCGGCCACGCCGACCATTGCGTTCATGTTCGCGCCATCCACGTAGACCTGGCCGCCGTGCTTGTGCACGATGTCGCAGATCTGCTGCACGCCCTGTTCGAACACGCCGTGCGTGGACGGGTACGTGATCATGATCGCAGCGAGGTTCTTGCTGTGCTGTTCGGCCTTCTTCGCCAGATCCACGAGGTCGACGTTGCCGTTCTCGTCACAGGCCACAACCACCACCTTCATGCCGGCCATCTGTGCCGATGCCGGGTTCGTGCCGTGCGCGGAGGAGGGGATCAGGCAGATGTCGCGATGGCTCTCGCCACGGCTTGCGTGGTAGGCGTGGATGATCAGCAGGCCAGCGTACTCGCCTTGCGAGCCCGCGTTCGGCTGCAGGCTCACGGCGGCGTAGCCCGTGGCGGCGCAGAGCATGGCTTCGAGCTGGTCGATCATCTCGCGATAGCCCACGGTCTGGTCGAGCGGTGCGAACGGGTGGATGTTGCTGAACTCGGGCCACGTCACCGGCAGCATTTCGCTGGTGGCGTTGAGCTTCATCGTGCAGGAGCCCAGCGGAATCATCGTGCGGTCCAGCGCCAGGTCCTTGTCGGCCAGCGAGCGCAGGTAACGCAGCATTTCGTGCTCGGCGTGGTGCGTGTTGAACACCGGGTGCGTCAGGTAAGCGCTCTGGCGCGAGAGTGCGGCCGGGAAGCCGTCGGCCACCGTTGCTTCTACGTCATCGAACTTCGGCACGGTCTTGCCATGCGCGAAGATTTCCCACAGCGCCACCACGTCATCGCGCGACGCGGTTTCGTCGAACGAGATGCCGATGCGCGTGCCGCCTGCATGACGCAGGTTGATGCCGCGCTGCGTGGCGGACGCGTGGAATGCGTCGGTGTTGAAGCCGGTGTCGAGCGTGATCGTGTCGAAGAACGTCGTGTTCAGCGGCGTGTGGCCGAGTGCCTTGAGGCCGGCAGCCAGCGTGGCGGTCAGGCGATGCACGCGTTGCGCGATGCGCTTGAGACCCTGTGGACCATGGTAGACCGCGTACATCGACGCCATGATGGCCAGCAGTGCCTGCGCCGTGCAGATATTCGACGTGGCCTTCTCGCGGCGGATGTGCTGCTCGCGCGTCTGCAGCGCCAGGCGGTATGCCTTGTTGCCTTGCGCGTCGATGGTCACGCCGACGAGGCGGCCCGGCATCGAACGCTTGAATTCGTCGCGCACGGCCATATAGCCGGCGTGCGGGCCGCCGAAACCGAGCGGCACGCCAAAGCGCTGCGTGTTGCCCACGGCCACGTCCGCGCCCCATTCGCCCGGTGCGGCGAGCAGCGTCAGCGCCAGCAGGTCGGCGGCGGCTACCACGCGCGCGCCGGAGGCATGCACGGCTTCGGCAATCGCGCGGTAGTCGGCCACGTCGCCGTTCACGCCAGGGTACTGCAGCAGCACGCCGAACGCCTCCGCCTTCGCGGCTTCGGCTGCGGGGCCAACCTTGATTTCGATGCCCATCGGCTCGGCGCGGGTGCGTACCACTTCCAGCGTCTGCGGCAGCACGTCGTCGGCCACGAAGAACGTGTTCGATGCATGCTTGTTGACGCGCTGCAGCAGCGTCATGGCTTCGGCGGCGGCGGTGCCTTCGTCCAGCATCGACGCATTGGCGATGTCCATGCCGGTCAGGTCCGTCAGCATCTGCTGGAAGTTCAGCAGGGCTTCGAGACGGCCCTGCGAGATCTCAGGCTGGTACGGGGTGTAGGCGGTGTACCACGCCGGGTTTTCAAACACGTTGCGCAGGATGACCCCGGGCGTGAGCGTGTTGTAGTACCCCTGCCCGATGAAGCTCTTGAGCACGCGGTTCTTGCTGGCCAGGCCGCGCAGCTTGGCCAGCGCGGTTTCCTCGGTCAGCGGGGCGGTGAATTCGCCCAGCGACATGCCATCGCGGCGACGGATGGCGGCAGGCACCACGGCATCGATCAGCGCGGCGGTGCTGTGGAAACCGAGCAGCTTGAGCATGTGCTGCTGTTCGGCGGTATCGGGCCCGATATGGCGGGCGGCGAAGGCGTCGCGCGCCTCCAGTTCGGCCAGCGTGGGCCGTGCAGCTTGGGCGGCAGCGTTCATGGGAAACGGGGCGTTCATGGCAAGGAAATCTCGTGGAGCGCGCGGGGCAGGTGGTCAGCCTGCCGCCACGCGCGGCATCGGACAATCAGCGCGATCAGGCGCCGACGCTGGCCTTGTAGGCGTCGACGTTCATCAGGCCGTTCACATCGTCGCCGTTGGCCGGCTTGATCTTGAACAGCCACGCGTCGAAGGCGTTGGCATTGACCGATTCCGGCGATGCCGAAGCCGCGTCGTTAATGGCGATGACTTCGCCGGCCACCGGGGCGTAGATGTCGGAAGCCGCCTTCACGGACTCCACCACGGCCAGCGCGTCGCCTGCGCCAACCGACTTGCCCACTTCGGGCAGTTCCAGGAAAACGATGTCGCCCAGCGCGTCTTGTGCGTGGTCGGTGATGCCGATGGTCAGCGTGCCGTCGGCTTCGACGCGCACCCATTCGTGCGACTCGGTGTACTTCAGGTCAGCGGGGAAATTCATGAGGGTTCTCCGGGATACAGTGTGTTTCTTGTTTCATTCACCCGCCCGCGGCATGTGGGCTCGAGCGGAACGGGTGGAAGGGCGACCGTTGGTGTGAAGCGGGGGCCGATGCCTCAGCTCACGAGTGCCTTGCCATTGCGCACAAACGGCAGTTTAACCACAGTCGCGGTCAGTTTGCGGTCGCGGATCTCTACCTGGACTTCCGCACCCGGCACGATGTCCTTCGGCAGACTGGCAAAGGCAATGGACTGGGACAGCGACGGGCTGAATGTGCCGCTGGTGATTTCGCCGTCGCCGGATGCGGTGACGACTTTCTGGTGCGCGCGCAGCACGCCGCCCTTGTCGCGCAGGATCAGGCCCAGGAACGCGCGTTTCTGGCCGCCAGCGGTCAGCGCAGCCTTGCCGGTGAAGTCGCGTTCGCTTTGCAGATCGACCGTCCACGACAGCCCGGCGTCGAGCGGCGACGTATGGATGTCCATGTCCTGGCCGTACAGGTTCATGCCGGCTTCCAGGCGCAGGGTGTCGCGTGCGCCCAGGCCGGCAGGCTTCACACCGGCTGCCACGAGTTTTTCCCAGATACCGGCGACGTTCTCGGCCGGCACCACCAGTTCGAAGCCGTCTTCGCCGGTATAGCCCGTGCGCGCCACCATCAGTTCGCCCATGGCCGGGTCCTGCACGACCAGCGCGTTGAATGGCTTGAGGGCATCGGCGGGCTGGGTGGAGGGGAAGGCTGCATAGACTTTGGCGCGTGCGTTCGGACCCTGCACGGCGACGATGGCCAGTGCGCTGGACCCTGCTGGTGCCACGTCACCACGGCGCGGGTTGATAGTCACGCCGCTGCCGGTCTCGCTGTTGCGCGAACGGATCCATTCGATATCGCCGACGGCCGTGCTCGCATTGACCACGAGCCGGAAATAATCCTCGGCAAAGAAGTAGACGATCAGGTCGTCGATGACACCGCCTTTCTCGTCGAGCATGCAGGAATACAGGGCCTTGCCCGGTGTCTGGAGCTTGTCGACGTTGTTGGCCAGCAGGCCGCGCAGGAAGGTGCGGGTGTTCGCGCCATGGAGATCGACCACGCACATGTGCGAGACGTCGAACATGCCGGCGTCCGAGCGGACTGCGTTGTGTTCCTCGATCTGGGAGCCGTAGTTGACCGGCATGTCCCAACCGCCAAAATCGACCATGCGGGCGCCGAGGGCGCGATGAATGGCGTTGAGGGGCGTGGCCTGGAGCGTCATGGATATCCTCGGGCAATTCGAAAACGAAAAAAGGGTCACCCGCCGCATGCCGGCCGCACCAATGTGCAACCAGTCCGCT
Organism: Cupriavidus sp. DL-D2; assembly: GCF_039710735.1. Lineage (NCBI taxonomy): Bacteria > Pseudomonadati > Pseudomonadota > Betaproteobacteria > Burkholderiales > Burkholderiaceae > Cupriavidus > Cupriavidus sp. DL-D2. The sequence goes on from NZ_JBDKXK010000036.1 coordinate 49,892, forward strand.
GCGGCGGATGACCCCTCTGTCCTCGATACCTGAGAGATTACGAAGCCGTGGCTCCGTGCGCCCCTTCGGTGGACATGCTCGCCGGCCTTCCAGCCGCGGCGGATGTCGCTCTCCAGAGTGCGGCATGCATCGTGTGCATGTTGCATGCCGATCCGACCGGTCCATGGTGCCTGAGAGTTTTCGGGTGATTCCCCTTCGGCGGCGCAATGCGTGATGCGCGCTCTCCCGGTCAGATGCGCGTGAATGTACGGGAGCGGTCTGGCTTTGTCAAACCGTCCCGTCGCGCGCTGCGGTCCCCCGTTCGGTCAGCGGTTGTCCTTGGTTACGACATTGCCGATGACGCCACCGGCAGCCGCGCCGCCGATCGTACCCAAGGCGCTGCCGTTGGTCAGCACCGCGCCGCCGAGCGCGCCCGCACCGGCGCCGATGGCGGTATTCCGTTGCTTCGGCGTCATGTCCGCGCAACCGGCAAAGCCGACCAGCGTAGCGCCGATCAGCGCGACTTTCGAGAGCGTGCGAAGGGTGTTCATGATTGGCTCCTTGATTCGAATGGATTCCGATACGTTCCGATATCCGGAAGGTTTGCCGCGCACCGTTGTGACTGCCAACCTGCTCGGCCGTACGGGAGAGAGGCAAACTCCATGCCCCGTCACCAGGCAGGGCCCGCCCGATTTACGATTGTTACCAGCGTGAAACGGGTGCCGTCGGACACCCTCCGACAGGCCCTGTCAGCCACCTTGCCGCGTGGTAGCATCGTCGCCTTCGGCGCGTGGCTGACCGCGTGCCGAGTTCGGCATTTCCGCCCTTCCCGGTTCTCGTCCCCGCTTTCCTCTTCCCGCCCCATGACCCACGGACTCAACGCCGCGCAATCCGAAGCCGTTCGCTATCTGGACGGCCCTTGCCTTGTGCTGGCCGGGGCGGGTTCCGGCAAGACGCGCGTGATCACGCAGAAAATTGCGCATCTGATCGAGGACAAGGGGTTCGAGCCGCGTCACATTGCTGCCGTCACGTTCACGAACAAGGCGGCCAAGGAGATGCAGGAGCGCATCAGCAAGCTCATGGAGGGAAAGACCACGCGCGAAGGGAAGCGTATTCCACTCAAGCAGCTGACCGTTTGTACGTTTCACTCGCTCGGCGTGCAAATTCTGCGCATGGAAGCCGAGCATGTGGGCCTGAAGCCGCAATTCTCGATCATGGATTCGGACGACTGCTTCGGACTCGTGCAGGAGCAGTTGAGTACCACCGACAAGAAACTGATCCGCAGCGTGCAGAACACGATTTCGCTGTGGAAGAACGGCATGGTCGATCCCGAGACCGCGCTCGCGCAGGCCGCCACGGCCGACGAGCACCAGGCCGCCATGGTCTATCGCGCGTACGTGGCGACGCTGCATGCGTACCAGGCGGTGGACTTCGACGATCTGATCCGGCTCCCGGCCGAACTGTTCGCGCGCGATGAAGCCGTGCGTCTGAAATGGCAGAACCGGCTGCGCTACTTCCTCGTGGACGAATACCAGGACACCAACGCGTGCCAGTACCAGTTGCTGAAGCTACTGGCCGGTGGGTCGCATCTGCGCGCGCCGGCGTTCACTGCAGTGGGGGATGACGATCAGGCGATCTATGGCTGGCGCGGCGCCACGCTCGACAACCTGAAGCTGCTGCAGACCGATTTCCCCGACCTCAAGGTCGTGAAGCTCGAACAGAACTACCGCTCGACGGTGCGCATCCTGGAAGCGGCCAACGCGGTCATCGCCAACAATCCGAAACTGTTCGACAAGAAACTGTGGTCGGAGCACGGCATGGGCGACCCCATCGCCGTGCATCCGATGAACGATGAAGAGCACGAGGCCGAGTCCGTAGTGTTCCGGCTGTCGGCACACAAGTTCGAGCGGCGCGCGCAGTTTCGCGACTACGCCATCCTGTATCGCGGCAACCATCAGGCGCGGCTGTTCGAGCAGATCCTGCGGCGCGAGCGCATTCCGTATGTGCTGTCAGGTGGACAGAGTTTCTTCGACAAGGCCGAGATCAAGGACATCTGCGCGTATCTGCGATTGATCGCGAATCCCGATGACGATCCCGCATTCATCCGCGCCATCACTACGCCGCGTCGTGGCGTAGGCAATACCACGCTCGAAGTGCTCGGCACGTTTGCGGGGCAGGCCAAGGTGTCCTTGTTCGAAGCAGCGATGATGGGTGGCATCGAGGGCAAGCTGCAGCCGCGCCAGCTGGAACCGCTGCGGCTGTTCTGCGAATCGATGGTGCGGCTGGCAGATCGTGCTGCAAACGATCCGGCCACGGTGGTGCTCGATGACCTGATGGAAGGCATCCACTACGAGGCGTATCTGTACGACACCTTCGACGAACGTCAGGCGCAATCGCGCTGGACCAATACGCTCGAATTCCTCGACTGGCTCAAGCGCAAGGGCACGCGTCCAGAGGTGGAAGGCGAAGCGACGGGTTTCGATACCGCCGACGGTTTTGCCGACGAGGGCAAGAACCTGCTCGAACTGACGCAGACGGTGGCGCTGATGAGCATGCTCGAAGGCCGCGACGAAGATCCCGACGCTGTTCGGCTCTCCACGCTGCATGCATCGAAGGGACTCGAATATCCGCACGTGTTCCTGGTGGGCGTGGAGGAGGGCATCCTGCCCCATTCGCGCGAGGACGAGGAGATGGGCGACGAGAAGATCGAGGAAGAGCGCCGCCTGATGTACGTCGGCATCACGCGCGCCCAGCGCAGCCTGCAGATCAGCTGGTGCAAGAAGCGCAAGCGTGCGCGCGAAACGTATTCCGTGGAGCCGTCGCGCTTTATCGGTGAGATGAAACTGGAAGAGGCCCCAGCAATCGTGGACGAGACGCCGGCCATGAGTCCGAAGGATCGGCTGGCAGGGTTGAAGGCGCTGCTTGGCAAGCCCGCTGTCACTGGCTGAGCGGGCTGATCGGCATCGCCAAGGCCATCGACATGTCCGGTCGTTGATACAAGGCCGACAAGACGCGGCAGCGAGCCCTCCCTACGATAGCCACCGCGCATGCAACATCTCGGCGTTCCATGCGCGACACCGCGCCCGCCCTTCGGTAGCGGTGTGGCTGGGCACATGCGAGCCCGGCTTCTTCCCTGTTGAACGCTCCCGGCTGCGGCAGCACCGGGGGCGTTTTTTTCTTCGGGGTGGCGCGCGGCGCACGTATCAATCCTGATACAAAACCGGCATCGGATGTAATAGCCTGGCTGGTACATTGGCAACTCTCATCCGGGCCGGCGTCTTCGCGGGTCCGCAAGCCCCCTCCCACCTGCACGTTCGCCATGGATTTTTCTCCCGCCCTGACCACCCGCCTGCTGATCGTTGACGACGATCCCCAGATCCGCACCATGCTTGCCGAGTACCTGGCCACGTTCGGCATGGAAGCCCAGGGCGCGGAGGGTGGCGCCGCCATGCGCACCGCGCTGGCGAACCAGCAGTTCGACCTCGTCATCCTGGACCTGTCGCTGCCGGGCGAGAACGGCCTGACGTTGTGCCGCGAGATTCGCGATACGAGCAATGTGCCGGTGATCATGCTGACGGCGCGCGCCGAACTCGCGGATCGCGTGGTCGGGCTCGAAGTCGGGGCCGACGATTATGTGACCAAGCCGTTCGAAATGCGCGAACTGGTGGCGCGTATTCACACCGTGCTCCGGCGCAGCCGCAGCGAATCGCGGCGGCCCGCACCGGCGTCCACGGGACACGAAATGCGCTTCGGCGTGTGGCGCCTGAACACTACGCTGCGCCAGTTGGTGGATGCGGAGGAAACGGTCGTGCCGCTGTCGAATGCGGAATTCCGGCTGCTGCTGACGTTCATCGAGAATCCGAACCGTGTGCTCGACCGCGAGATGCTGATCAACAACGCGCGCGGCCGCGACCTCGACGTGTTTGATCGCAGCATCGACCTGCTGGTATCGCGCCTGCGCCAGAAGCTGCGCGACGATCCGCGCGACTCGGCGCTGATCCGCACCGTGCGCGGCGAGGGGTATGTCTTCACCGTCAACGTGGAGCATTGAACAGCATGGCCGTGGACCCGACTTCGCCGCCAAATGCCGGCGATGCCACGCCGCCGCGTGCGCGTCGTCGTCGTTTCGATTCGATGTTCCTGCGGGTCTTCTTCGTGATGACCGCGATCATGCTCGGCGTGCATGTGCTGGGCGTCACCGTGATCGAGAGCCTGTTCCCGCGTCCCGGCTCCGAACGCTATATGGAGCGCATGCGTCGCGCAGTGGCCGAGGCGGAAGCCAATGGCACGCTGACGACGGATGGCGTGCCGAAGCATCCGCTCGAAGGCATCTTCGCGCCGCCGGGTGGTCCGGGCTTCCTCGATCACGGTCCGGGTTTCGGTCCGCCGTTCGATCCCCATTTCGGGCCCGGTCCGCAAGGTGGTTTCGGGGGCCGCTTCGGCGGTCCACGCGGCAACGAGCCGTTCGATTTCGATGGGCCGCCATTGCATCTGGACGCATTCCGCACACCCAAGCCGGGCGAGCGCATGCCCGGTCCGCCGCAGGGTTTTCACATTCGCGGTATCTGGCCACCGCATCTTGGCCTGCTGTTCCAGCTCGCCGCGATTTTGATCGCTTCGTGGGTCGGGGCGCGGCTGCTGGCACGACCGGTGCAGCAACTGGCGAGTGGTGCGAATCGGCTGGCGCAGGATGTCCACGCGCCACCGCTCGATGAAGAACGCGGACCCGCCGAAGCACGCGATGCCACGCGCGCGCTGAACCTGATGCAGCAACGCATCCGCACGCAACTGGCCCAGCAATCGCGCTTCCTCGCTGCGGTATCGCACGATTTGCGCACGCCGCTGACGCGCATGAGCCTGCGCATCGAACGCATCGAAAGCAATGACGTGCGATATCGCTTGCGTCAGGATCTGACCGAGATGAACGGGCTGATCGATGCCACGTTGTACTACTTGCGCGAGCGCGATGGTGCGACGGGTCCGCGTCAGCGCGTGGATGTGCAGGCGCTGGTGCAGGCAGTGGTCGACGATGCGCAGGAGATCGGGCAGGACGTGCGACTCTCGGGCGAGGCCGCGCCGATGCTCGCCTATCCCGCAGAACTGCGCCGCGCGGTGGTGAACCTCGTGGAGAATGCGCATCGCTATGGCGGCGCCGCGCATATCGTGCTGGCCGATAGTCCGGAACGGGTCACGATCGACGTGTGCGATAACGGTCCCGGCATTCCACCCGCCGAGTTGTCGCGCGTGCTCGAACCGTTCTATCGCGTGGAATCGTCACGCAGCCGCGCCACGGGCGGCGTGGGCATGGGGCTGTCGATCGCGCACGACATCGTGACCCGCCACGGCGGCGAGTTGAAGTTGTCGAACCGGACCGAAGGCGGCCTGCGTGTCAGCATCACGCTGCCGCGCGTATAACGCAGCAGCGGGAAATCATCAGGCCCGCTGCGGCAGGCCGCTCTTGCCGATGGCCGCGAGTTGCACGTATTGCGAGCCACGCAGCCCGCGCGTGAAATCGAGCGTGAAGTCGCCCACGTCGATACGTGCCTGCAAGGCGCGTCGCAACTCGGCCGGGCCCGGTGCTTTCATACCCGTGGCGGCGCGCGTCAGCCACGCGGCGCCGATGTATCCCGCGAGCGTGGCAGGCGAGGGCGGCTCGTCGAGATACTGCTTCATGCGCGCGACGTGCTCCTTGACCACACGCAGCGTGGATTCCTGCGGCCCCGGCGCGATCTGCGTTACCACCATGCCGCCGGCGTAGCTAGCGCCCAGAATCTCGCGCGCGGATGACGGGCTGACCGCAGACAATCCCACCAGAAAGCCAAACCAGTTCTGCGCGGCGAGCGCGCGGCCAAGGCTGCCGTACGCGAGGGTATCGCCCGCCACGATCACCGCGCCGGGACGTGCGGCGGCGATGCGGCGCGCGCTGTCCTCGATGTTGCTACCCAGCGGCACCGCGCGCGTGGCGATGTCTTTCTCCAGGCGTGCCAGCCACGGCGTACCGGTGCCCAAGGCACCGGCCGCGAAGTCCGGCGACACGGCCAGTGCGATGTTGCGCAATCCGTAACTGTGCAACTGGCGCACGGCGGCATCGACCTCGGCCTGATAGTCGGCGCGTGTGAACCAGATGTTCTCGGCGGTCATGGCCAGTCCGGACAACGGCGCAACGAGTTGCACGCCGCGCCGCGTCAGTTCCGAGGCATTCGCCAGCGATGGCAACAGGGCGTCTCCTGTGCCGAACAGCACGTCCGCACGTTCGTTATCGGCCAATGCCACGGCTTGCGCGATGGCATGGCGCGGATTCGGATCGGCATCCCGGATGACATGCACGATGCGTGGCGCGCCCGGTGTCGCCGCGGCATTGAACGCATCGAACAGGACCTTGGCCCCGGCCAGGTAGTCACGCGCGAGATCGGCCTGCGGTCCGATACGATCGACCAGATGCCCGACCACCAGTTGGCGCCTTGCCACGGGTGTGGCGGGTTGCGCCATTGCATTGGGCAGCAGGGCTGCGGTGGACAACGCGCCAAGTGCGAGTAAGGTGCGACGCCGGCCCGTGATCGCTGGTTCGGGTTCGGGCGGGCGCGACGACATCGACTGCGGCAAGGCTGGGCGCATGGCAGCGGGAGCAAAGGAGAGTGGGGGATGGGCTACGAGACATCGAGGCCGGGGCCGAGACTATCGGCCGTTGATGACGCTTGCGTGACTTTTTCCCGACAGAAGCCCCCACCTATTCGGGGGTGGCCGGCGCAGCAGGTCCGTTGTCTTGATTGGCGTCAAAGTTGATAGGGATTGGCGGGCATAGCATCGGTCGGTTAGCCGTGCCTTTACCGAGAACTCGAAAATGTCCGCCCCCACCTCTGCCTCAAACTCCACCAGTCATTCCAACAGCACGGCCTTCGATCGTCGCGCGCTTGCCGACTTCCGCAGCCTGGCCGGGCGCATCGACGGCAACGGTCCCCGCTATACCTCGTATCCCACCGCTGACCGCTTCCATGCTGAAGTGGGTGACGCTGGCTATCTGCGCGCGCTCGACGCCTGCCGCGCCGATGCTCCCGCGCCGTTGTCGCTATATCTGCACATCCCGTTCTGCGAGAACATCTGCTACTACTGCGGCTGCAACAAGATCATCACGAAGGATCACAGCCGCAGCGCACGCTACGTGGACTACCTGGCGCGCGAGATGGCGATGGTGGCGGCACATCTCGGCGAACGACGCGGGGTGATGCAGTCGCACTGGGGCGGCGGCACGCCGACCTTCCTCGATCCTGCCGAAATGCGCGCCGTGATGGCTGCCTTGCATCGACACTTCGAACTGCTGCCCGAAGGCGAGCACTCGATCGAAATCGATCCGCGCCGTGTGACAGACGACCGCATGGCGCTGCTCGCGGAACTGGGGTTCAACCGCATCAGTCTTGGGGTGCAGGATTTCGATCCCGAAGTGCAGCAGGCCATCCATCGGGTGCAGTCTTTCGAGGAAACGCGCGATGTGGTGCTGGCGGCGCGGCGGTTGGGATTCCAGTCTGTCAGCATGGACCTGATCTATGGGCTGCCACACCAGACCACCGCGCGCTTCAACGCCACGGTGGATCGCACCCTCGAGCTGCGCCCCGACCGGCTGTCCGTTTACAGCTACGCGCATCTGCCACATGTATTCAAACCGCAACGCCGTATTGACCAAAATGCACTGCCGCCAGCCGGCGAAAAGCTCGATATCCTCGTCTCGACCATCGAACTCCTGACCGCAGCCGGCTACGTCTATATCGGCATGGACCATTTCGCGTTGCCCGGAGATGACCTCGCCGTCGCGCAGCGGGAAGGGCGGCTGCAGCGCAATTTCCAGGGCTACGCCACGCACGCGGGCTATGACCAGCTTGGGCTCGGTGTGTCGGCCATCGGTGCGGTGGCGGGGCACTACGTGCAGAATGCCCGGACCACCGACGACTACTACGCCGCGCTGGACGCGGGCCGCCTGCCGATCGTGCGCGGCTTCGAGACGTCGGCCGAGGACCATCTGCGCCGCAAGATCATCGGCGCGCTGATGTGCAACGGCACGCTCGACATTGCCGCAATCGAGGCCGAGCACGATATCGACTTCGCCACCAAGTTCGCAGTCGAGTTGGCCGAACTCGACCGATTGGCCGTGGAGAACCTGGTGCGCCGCACATCGGACCGTATCGACATCACCACACTGGGCCGTCTGCTGGTGCGTCGCGTGGCCATGGTGTTCGACCAGTACCTGCGGCAGGATGCCCGACATCCCCGGCCTGCACCGGCCGCGAATGATGCCAAGGCCGTTCCGATCCAGCGCTATTCGCGCGTGGTCTGAATCCCGATCCGCACAGGCCAGAAAGCAAAAAGCCCGCGAAGCAATTCGCGGGCTTTTTTTTCTGCCGGTGCGGCGGATTACTTGGCGGCGTTCGCCATGTAGTCCGATGCAGCGATCACGTCTGCGTCGGGGCCGGCATAGCCACCCTTCGGCGGCATGATGCCCTTGCCCTTGAGTGCATAGTTGTGCACGACATCCATGCCTTCCTTGAGGCGCGGCGCCCAGGCAGCCTTGTCACCGAACTTGGGTGCACCGGCGACGCCGGCGGCATGGCAGGCCGCACAGACTTGCTCGTAGACCTTCTTGCCAACCTCGGCGGAAGCCGCGGCTGGGGCAGCCGGAGCGGCAGCGGCAGCGGCAGGAGCGGGGGCCGGGGCTGCGGCAGCAGCAGGCGCGGCGGCGGCAGGGGCCTCGGGTGCGGAAGCAGCGGCTTGCGCGGGTGCGCCCTGGGCCGGTGCGGCGGGTTCCGGGAATTTGGCGCCGCCAGCATCGGCCATGTAGACCACGGCGCGAGCCAGTTCGTAGTCGCTGAAATCGTCCGGCGATGTGCCGGCACGCGGAGGCATCGCCCCCTTGCCGTTGACCACGGCCTTCATCAGGCCGTCGAAGCCTTGGCCGATGCGCGCGGTCCAGTCGCCGGCCACGCCGAACTTCGGTGCGCCCGCAGCGCCGGTGGCGTGGCAGGCTGCGCAGACTTCCTTGTAGACCTGTTCGCCCGTCTTGAAGACGCGCGGCGCGCTGGGGTCCTTGATTTCCAGCGACGCGACGGGGGCAATGCGGGTATTGACCGCTTCTGCAGTCTGGGTCGAGCCGGCGCCCTCGAGGGTGCCATGGCCCACAAAATTCACTAACAGGATGATGACGATGATCGGCACCAGGAAGGCGGCGATCACAACAGCGACTAGTTGCTTGGGTGTCTTGATTGGCGACTCGTGGTGGTCGTTTTCTTGATGGACGTCACTCATACAGAACTCTCGATTTTGCGGGAAACCGTTTGCACAGCTCGTTGGGGGCGGCTTGCTTGTCTGGACCCTGTTTCGGGGGTGAATCTGTCGGCTATCGCGCCCGGGGCCATCTCCTGCCCCGCTACGTCTCTGTTACGACGCAAATAGCTGCCGATTATAGACCCAAGACCTTGGTGCAGGTGTCAAAAGCGGCGATTCAGAGACCCGTGATAACCCCTCCCCCGACACCCATCGGCGCATCCCTCATGGACGGCCACTGCCAAGTCGGGTATCCTATGCGACTTTCCGGCGCCGGCATCCGTCCGACGCCAAGCCAGACACATCGCGCCCGTAGCTCAATGGATAGAGTACTGCCCTCCGAAGGCAGGGGTTGCTGGTTCGATCCCAGCCGGGCGCACCACGGTTTTTCTGATTGATTCCCCAGGTTTTCTCCAGGTCGTTCTGACCCAGCGCCATCCTCCAGTCCGCTCGACGCCAGTCCGGTTGATTCCTCAAGCTTCCCCCATTTCCGCCCGTTAACCGTCCCGAGCGCAAGCGCAGCGATGGGTGAATTGGCTGGAGCGAGCGCCATCAGAACTCTGAAGGAACGGGGAAATCATGTCGTTTGCTGTCGCATATCCTGCCGGGCGTGCCGGGCGGGGTGGATCTTTCGTATCGCAACCATCGCTCACCTCCCGGCAGGCCGCGTTGGGCGGGATTGCTCGCTGGGCGGATCTTGTCATGTTGTCGACACTGCTGTGCTCGGGTGCGGCAGCATTGGCGATTGGGGTGCATTACTACGCATTGACGCTGGCGATTGGTGCTGGCGGGGCTCTGGTGGTGCTGGGGTCTCTGACTTACCTCATGGCGCGTGGGACGCAGTTCAGCGGGTATGTGCTGGTGGCCGCCAACGTGGCGATGGTCGTGCTGCATATCCAGTTGTCGCATGGACTGACCGAGTTTCACTTTGGCGTGTTCGTGCTGCTGGGGCTGCTGCTGGTCTATCGCGACTGGCGTCCGCTGGTGTTTGCGGCGGCGCTGTTTGCGGTGCACCACGTGGTGTTCGATCGGCTGCAGGCGTTGAGCTATCCGTTCTATTGCACGGGCGAAGCTGATTTTGCGCGGGTGTCGATGCATGCCATCTATGTGGTGGTGCAGACCGCGATCGAGATCGTGCTGGCGCTGCAGTTGCGACGCGCGGCGGTGGAAGGTGCCGAGTTGTCGGCGCTGGTGGCGCAAGTCGATGGCGGCGATCGGATCTCCCTGGATGTGGAAAGCGTGGCGGTCAGTGTGCCGACAGCGCTGGCGCTGAAGGCGGCCATCACACGGATGGGAGCCGCGATGATCGAGGTCCGCACCGCGGCGATGTCCGTGGAAGACGCCGCATCGGAGATCGCCAGCGGCAGCATGGATCTCAGCACGCGGACCGAGCGGCAGGCGTGGGACGTGCAGCAGACCTCGGCGTCGATGCAGGAAATCCACACGGCGGTGCAGAGTGCCGCGCAGACGGCGGGCGAGGCCAGTTCACTGGCAGGCGAGACTTCGGATGCCGTGGTGGATGGCGGCGAGGCGGTGGGGCGCGTGGTGGAGACGATGGATGGCATCTCGGCCTCGGCGGACCGCATCGCGGAAATCACGGGGCTGATCGACAGCATCGCGCTGCAGACCCACATCCTGTCGCTCAATGCTTCGGTGGAAGCGGCGCGGTCCGGCGAGAGCGGGCGCGGGTTTGCCGTGGTGGCCACCGAGGTGCAGCAATTGGCGCATCGGACTTCGACGGCTGCGCGCCAGATCCGCGAGTTGATCGGCGAAAGCAGCGCGCGCGTGGCGCAGGGCCGGCAGCAGGTAGCCACGGCGCATGGCGGCATGGGCGATATCGTGGCCAAGGCGCGACGCGTCAATGACCTGATCCGCAGCATCTCCAGCGCCACCGATCAGCAGGCCGCCGGCATGGGGCAAGTGGGCGAGGCCGTGGCGCAGATCGATAGCATGACGCGCCAGAACGCGGCGCTCGTGGAAGAAAGCGCCGCAGCGGCAGAGAGCCTGAAGGACCAGGCGTCGCGACTCAATGCGGTGGTGGACCAGTTCCATCTGCTTGGCAACGGACGGCCCGCATAGGCCGGCGGATGAGGGACACGCCACTTCGGCCCTGCGCATTGCTATGATGCGCCGCATGGCCGAAGACCTGTTCATTTCCCATCACGAGTACGAGATCACCGCGATCCGCGCCCAAGGCGCGGGCGGGCAGAACATCAACAAGGTGTCCAATGCGGTGCATCTGCGCTACGACGTGCGCGCGTCGTCGCTGGCGGAGGACCACAAGGAGCGCCTGCTGGCGCTGCACGACCACCGCATCACGCGCGATGGGGTGATCGTGATCAAGGCGCAGCAGCATCGGAGCCTTGAGATGAACCGAGAGGAAGCGGTGCGCCGGCTGCATGAACTCGTGCAGAGCGTGGCCACACCACCGCGCGTTCGTCGGGCCACTCGGCCGACGCGTGCTTCGCGGGTACGCCGGGTCGATGCCAAGGTCCAGCGCGGACAGGTCAAGGCATTGCGTGGCAAGGTGATCGATTAGAGACCACCGCCCTACCACCTCCCATATATCGACAGTTTGAATCGAACAAATATTTCAAACGGACGACAGAGGGCTGGGACAACGCGCCCATAGGCAGGCATGCTCGGGTTTCCGATTTCATGACCGACCCTGACTCTCATCTGCCGCCCCATGTCATCTGTCACCACTGCCGCACCGGACGTCACGCTGGCACCCATTCCGCGCGATCCCGGCTGGCCCATCGTCGGCAATCTCTTCCAGATCACGCCCGGCGAGATCGGGCAGCATCTGCTGGCGCGCAGCCGCCATCACGACGGCATCTTCGAACTGGATTTTGCGGGGCGGCGTGTACCGTTCGTGTCGTCCGTGGAACTCGCGGCAGATGTGTGCGATCCGGCGCGCTTCCGCAAGATCATCGGCCCGCCGCTGTCCTATCTGCGCGACATGGCCGGCGATGGCCTGTTCACCGCACATAGCGACGAGCCGAACTGGGGGTGCGCGCATCGCATCCTGATGCCGGCCTTCAGCCAGCGCGCGATGAAGGGGTACTTCGACGTGATGTTGCGTGTGGCGAATCGGCTCGTGGAGAAATGGGATCGCAAGGGCACTGACGCCGATATCGCCGTGGCCGATGACATGACGCGGCTCACGCTCGATACCATCGCGTTGTCCGGCTTCGGCTATGACTTCGAGTCGTTCGCGAGCGAGCAACTCGATCCGTTTATCGTGGCCATGGTCGGCGCGCTGGAAGAGGCGATGCAGAAGCTGACCAGGCTGCCGATCCAGGATCGATTCATGGGCCGCGCGCATCGCCAGTTTGCTGCCGATACCGCGTACATGCGCAACCTCGTGGACGATGTGATCCGCCAGCGTCGCGCGGCACCGATGCCGGGCATGGACCTGCTGAACCTGATGCTGGAAGCGCGCGATCCCGAGACCGACCAGCGGCTCGACGACGCCAACATCCGCAACCAGGTCATCACGTTCCTGATCGCCGGGCATGAGACGACGAGCGGTCTGCTGACGTTCACGCTGTACGAACTGATGCGCAACCCCGGCGTGCTCGCGCAAGCCTATGCCGAAGTGGATGCGGTGCTGCCCGGTGACGCGCCGCCCGTGTATGCCGATCTCGCGCGCATGCCGGTGCTCGATCGCATCCTCAAGGAGACGCTGCGGCTGTGGCCTACTGCGCCGGCATTCGCGGTGGCGCCGTTTGCCGATGAGGTCATCGGCGGGCGCTATCGGCTGCGCAAGGATCGACGCATCTCGGTGGTGCTCACGGCGCTGCACCGCGATCCGAAAGTGTGGGCGCATCCCGAGCGATTCGATATCGACCGCTTCCTGCCCGAGAGCGAAGCCAAGTTGCCGCCGCACGCCTATATGCCTTTCGGCAGCGGCGAACGCGCGTGCATCGGCCGGCAGTTTGCACTGACGGAAGCCAAGTTGGCGCTGGCGCTGATGCTGCGCAACTTCGTCTTCCACGATCCCTACGACTACCAGTTCCGGCTCAAGGAAACACTGACGATCAAACCGGACAACCTTGTGCTGCGCGCACGCCGTCGTCGTCCGCATGAACGGATGGTGACGAGCCATGCGGTGTCTGTCGTCGCGGATACGGCGCAGGCCGAGGTGCGTGGCAATGGTCAGGCGATGACCGTGCTGTGTGCATCGAGCCTGGGCACGGCGCGCGAACTGGCCGAACAGATTCACGGTGGTGCGATCGCCGCAGGGTTCGCCAGCACGCTCGCCGATCTCGACGATGTGGTGGATGCGTTGCCGACATCGGGACTCGTCGTCGTCGTGGCCGCCACGTACAACGGCCGCGCGCCAGACTCTGGGCGCAAGTTCGAATCGATGCTCGATGCCGGTGGCGTGACGGGCTATCGCGCGCAGGATATTCGGCTGGCGATGCTCGGTTGCGGTAACTCGCAATGGGCCACGTATCAGGCGTTTCCGCGTCGCGTGTTCGAGTTCTTCACGGATGCTGGCGCAGTGCCACTGTTGCGCCGTGGAGAAGCCGACGGCAACGCCGATTTCGATCAGGCGGCCGAGCGGTGGCTCGCGCAACTGTGGCAGGCATTGCAGGCCGATGGCGCGCAAGCCGGCGGCATCGCGGTGGATGTGCAGATGCGCAGCGTTGCAGCGATTCGTGCGGAGACGTTGCCGGCCGGGACGCAGGCGTTCACGGTGATCGACAACATCGAGTTGATCGATGCACCGGATGGACTGTGGGATTTCTCCATCGAAGCGCCACGTACTTCCACGCGCAGCATCACGCTGCGACTGCCGCCGGGTGTGTCGTATCAGACGGGCGATCACCTCGCTGTCTGGCCGCAGAACGAATCGGCACTCGTCACCGCGCTATGCGAACGGCTCGACCTCGATCCCGAAGCCATCGTCACGCTGTCTGCGCCGCAAGGGAGTGGACGTGGATTGCCAGTCGGGCAGGCGCTGCCGCTACGTCAGTTGCTGACGCATTTCATCGAACTGCAGGATGTGGTGTCGCGCCAGACGCTGCGCGCACTGGCGCAGGCCACGCGCTGTCCGCATACGCGACAGTCGCTGGAACAACTCGCATCGGACGAAGGCTATGCGGAAAAGGTGGCTGCGCGCCGACTCGGCATTCTCGATGTACTCGACGCGCATCCGGCTATCTCGCTGACATTGCCGCAACTGCTGGCCTGCACGGTGCCGATGCGCCCGCGCTTCTATTCGATCGCCTCATCGCCGCTGGCTTCGCCCGATATCGCCACGCTGCTCGTGGGCACGGTGTGGGCGCCGGCACTGTCGGGACGTGGACAGTTTCGTGGTGTGGCCTCGACATGGCTGCAAGGGCTGACGAACGGTACGTGCATTGCCGCATCGATCCGCACACCGAATCCATCGTTCGCACCCCAGCCAGATCCGTCAGTGCCGATGCTGCTGATCGGACCCGGTACTGGCATCGCGCCGTTCCGTGGCTTTATCGAAGAGCGCGCCGCACAGCAGGTGGCTGGCGCAACGGTCGCGCCGGTGCAGTTGTATTTCGGATGTCGTCACCCGGAGCATGACTGGCTCTATCGGGAAGACTTCGCACGATGGGCCGAGGCGGGTGTGGTGGAGATTCACACGGCGTACTCGGTAGTGCCGGGTGCTGCGCGCTATGTGCAGGATCTGCTGTGGGAACGGCGTGCCGATGTGTGGCAACGCGCTCAGGCCGGTGCAACGATCTATGTCTGCGGCGATGGCCGACGCATGGCGCCTGCGGTACGCAAGGTGCTGATCGAGATAGCGGGGGAGCAGGGCGGGATGGCGGCCGATGAAGCGTCGGCGTGGTTGGCGGGGATGGTGGAGCGGGGGAGATATCGGCAGGATGTTTTTAATTGAGGTAATTGCTTCCCTGTCGGTTTGCTCCCCTCTCCCGCAGAGCGGGAGAGGGGTTGGGGGAGAGGGCCAGAAGTTCTGCTTGCCGACACCTCGCGATTTTCACCGCTTGCCCTCTCCCCTACCCCTCTCCCAGAGGGAGAGGGGAGAACACCAACGCGAAATCAGCGGGCGGACTGCAACGCCGCGATCCGCGCTTCAATCGGCGGGTGGCTCGAGAACAGCGCCAGCCACGACTTGCCGCCCGAGATGCCCATCGCCTGCATGTTCTGCGGCAGGCCATCGGCATCGAGACCACCGAGGCGACGCAGTGCGGACACCATCGGCGACGGCGAGCCCATCAGTTGCGCAGCGCCTGCATCGGCGCGGTATTCGCGATGACGCGAGAACGCGGCGACGATGATGCTGGCGAGGATACCGAACACGATCTCGCAGACCACGACGGTGATCATGTAGCCGATGCCGGGGCCGCTCGACTCCTCGTCGTTGCGGCGCAGCCACGAGTCGACGAAGTAGCCCACCACGCGTGCCATGAAGATCACGAACGTGTTCACCACGCCCTGGATCAGCGTCAGCGTGACCATGTCGCCATTGGCGATGTGCGCCACTTCGTGCGCGAGCACAGCCTCCACCTCGTCATGCGACATCGATTGCAGCAGGCCGGTGGACACCGCCACGAGCGAGTTCTTCTTCGAGGCACCGGTCGCAAACGCGTTGGGCTCGCCATCGTAGATTGCCACTTCAGGCATTGGCAGGTTGGCGCGCGTGGCGAGCTTCTGCACGGTCTGCACAAGCCACAGCTCGGTGCTGGTGCTCGGATGCGTGATGACCTGCGCACCCGTAGACCACTTGGCGATGGTCTTGGACATCAGCAGCGAGATGAACGAGCCGCCGAAGCCCATCAGCGCGGCAAACGCCAGCAGGGTGCCGAGATTCAGTCCGTTGGAAGTCAGGAAGCGGTTCACGCCCAGCAGGCTGGCCGTGAAGCTGAGGACGAGCATGACGGCGAGGTTGGTCGCCAGGAACAGGAATATTCGTTTCATGGATGTGGGGATAACAAGACGCGGCGGGGCCGCAAGCGCGCACGGCACGGGTAGCGTGCCATGCAACGTAAGGGCGCGGAAGAGACTCCGCGCGAAACGGGGTCAGCCGCGCGGTGGGCGCGGCAGCAGAGGCAGGTCGGGATCGGGCAATCGCGCCACCGCGTAGCGGGGCACGGTGCCGCGTGCAGCAGAGGCCATCACGCGCGGCACGGGCGCGGGCAGCAACTGCTCGGCAAAATCGGCGCCGGGTGGCGTCGGTTCGGCGGTATCCGAGGGATAGGAAGAATCGGGCGCAAGAGGCGCGGCGAGGTCGGCCTGATCAGCCGCCACCGCGAAGTTCGCTTGCGCGAGCGGCGCGGGTTGCACCATGTCGATGCCGCTGGCCGATGCCGACATGCCAATGCCGGCCCATGCCTGCAGGGGCAGGAAGGCAAGCAGCACGATCATCAACAGGAAGCGAAGCGGTTGCACGGGGGCGGGTGACGCAGGAGACAGAAAATGTTGCTGTCGATTCTACAGGATGGCGAACCGGTGCGCAGGGTGCGCCCCGAGCTACGCGGCTTATCTATCCGACCGATCACCCGACGACATGAAGTGCCGCCCGCGTGCCCCACCACGCGGCTTCCTCGAAGACCGACAGCCCGGACAGATCGGCATGCGCGAACAGCACCGGACCATCCGCCGCACGCAACGCGGCAAGGCCGGGGTTGCCAAGGAAGCCGGGTACCGGCGTGGCCATCGCGTGGCCGCGTGCGGTAATCTCCACGGCATCGGCATGGCGCCAGAACTCGCGGTCATAGACGTGACGCAGATCGGCGCTGGCGATCTCCATCAGCGCTGCGGGCGAGGCGTCGGCCAGCCAGCGGCGCACGTTATCGGGATCGGCACCAGCCGGTACGCCTGCCGCAGCATCGAGCGGACAATACGCGGTGAAAGCAGTCTGCGCCGGACGGGCTTGCCTGATCCATTGATGGGTGGCGACCACATAGCCCAGTCCGCGCGATCCATGCACGACGTTGTCCCAGGCCAGCGGCACACCCGCCGCTTCCTGCGGAAAGCCGCGCAAGCGAAACGACGACACCAGCCACGGCGCGTGATGCTGCAGATGCACGGCGGGATCGAAGCCGAGCGGGCCCAGCGGCATGATGCGTGCGGCCACGTGAAGCGGCATCGCGCAGATCACGCGGCGTGCGCGGATGTGGCGCAGTCTCGGCGGCTGGGTGATGCCATCCGGCCATTGCACGGTCAGCACGCGCACGCCTTTGCCATCCGGCTCGATGCGAACGGCCATGCCCGGTTGTCGCCAGGGCCGTTGCTGGCCCACGCGGCGGTCGATCTTCGTCACAAGCCGCGTGACAAGTCCGTGCAGCCCATCGGGGTAGGTCAGCACGGCGCCATCGGTGGCATTGCTCGCATGGCCGCCCCGGCTCGCAAAGTAGTGCAGGCCCGCCCAGGCCGACACGACGTCCGAACCCGCGCCGTAGTCATCGCGGCAGCAGTAGTCCGCATACCAGTGCAGCGTAGGTGCCGTAAAACCTTCGGCGTCCAGCCATGTCCGGAAGGTCTGCCGATCGAGTGCGCGCCACGCAGGATCACGCGACGACTCGGCTAGCGGGATCGCGAACACCTTGCGGCCATCTGTGCCCGTCGTCGTGCGCAACGCATCGATGCGAGCGAGAAAACGCGTGTGCTGATTGTGGAAGGTATCGCTATCGGGCAGCAGGCCATCGTGCCACGCGCCTTCGAAATACAGTCGTTCCTCAGGCGCGTGGACGACAAAGCGTTCGTCGAAGCGTGGTCGTGCATCGAAGGGATCGCGCTCGATGACGCCGAGGTCTGCCAGCATCTCGCGCACATGGGTCGATTCGGCGGAAGGCAGCGGCAGGTAATGTGCACCGCGCGGAAAGCCGATCTCGCCAAAGTTTCCGCCCGCAGCATTGCCGCCGAACTCGGGACCATCGAGCATGATGAAGTTGCGATGGCCGGCGCGCGACAACTGCCACGCTGCCGACACCCCACCGATGCCACTGCCGAGAATCGCCACGTCCACGCGTTGCTCGCTATCGGGCGCGGGCCATTCGCGTATGTTGCGCATGTCGCGCAGCGCGTGACCTTCCGCCATGCCGGGACGCAGCACGAGCGGCTCGGGTTCGCGCAGCCCCACGCCCGCAAGGAAGCGCGAGGCTTCATCGCCGAGCCGCTCGCAACCTGCCAATGCAGCCGTGGATGCTGCGATCAGGAAACGTCGTCGATCCATGCTGCGATGCGCGTCACGCTATCGAATGACATTGCGCCAGTCCTTCTCGAAATCGTGGACCAGCGTCTGCTCGTTGAGCCGGTTGGCATTACCCTGGCGCGGCGCCATATCGGCGGGGGAGCTGAACATCAGCGCGGTGCTGGCGGCATCGAGAAACTTCATCGGCACGTCATAGCGCGTGGGCGGCGTGTAGTCGTCGCGCTTGCCGGCCAGGATGAAGCCCCACTCGCCGAACGACGGCACATAGGTGTGATACGGCCAGGTATGCAGGCCGGCTTCGCGCAGCGTGGCGTCGATATCCCAGAACGAGCGCGGGGCGTAGTAGGGCGAGGTGGATTGCACC
Organism: Cupriavidus sp. DL-D2; assembly: GCF_039710735.1. NCBI lineage: Bacteria > Pseudomonadati > Pseudomonadota > Betaproteobacteria > Burkholderiales > Burkholderiaceae > Cupriavidus > Cupriavidus sp. DL-D2. The sequence goes on from NZ_JBDKXK010000036.1 coordinate 68,704, forward strand.
ACCGCGTAACCCTTCTCGGCCAGATGGCGCGATAGCAGGCGATACATCGGCACGGAGTAGAGCTTGCCGAGGCCGAAGTTCGACGGGTCGGGCAGGTCGACGATGATCGCGTCGAAACTCTCGCGGTTGGTCTCCAGCCACTGCGCGGCATCGGCGTTGACGATGGTCACGCGCTTGTCGGTGAGCGAGCCCTGGTTCAGCGCGCGCAGCGGTTCGCTCCGCGAGAATAACGTGGTCATCGCCGGATCGAGGTCGACCAGCGTGGCATGTTCGATATGCGGATACTTGAGGATTTCGCGCATCGCCAGCCCGTCGCCGCCACCGATCACCAGCACGCGCCGTGCCCAGGGCAGCGCCTGTAGCACCGGATGCACCAGCGCTTCGTGATAGCGGTGTTCATCGCGCGAGGAGAACTGCAGATTGCCATTGATGTACAGGCGCAGGTCGTCCTTCCAGCGCGTGATCACCAGCCGCTGGTACGGCGTGCTTTCGCTGTGGATGATCTCGTCGCCGAACTGTCCGCGCTCGGCCCATTGCGTCAGTTGCGTGGAGCCAATGAACCCGGCAGTCAGCACCGCCAGCACGATGCCGGCGCGCATCGCCCGCATGACCACGCGCGAAATTTCGTTGCGGAAGATATGCAGCGTGAACAGCGCCACGCCCACGTTGAGCATGCCGAACAGGAATCCCGTGCGCGACAGCCCGAGCCGGGGCGCCAGCACCAGCGGGAACACGAGCGATACCGCCAGCGCGCCGAGATAGTCGAACGTGAGCACGCGGCTGACCAGATCGCTGAACTGCGCCTTGCGCGCGTTGAGGATGCGCATGACGAGTGGAATCTCCATGCCCACCAGCACGCCGATCACGAACACCAGCGCGTAGAGCGCGGTGCGGAACGGTGCCGACAGCCACGCGAACACCACGAACAGCAGCGCCGCCGAGATGCCGCCAAGTAGCCCGACGAGGATCTCGATATCGATGAATCGCGTGAGGACATCCTCGTCTTTCACATAGCGCGACAGCCACGACCCCACGCCCATGGCGAACAGGTAGCAGCCTATGATGGAAGAGAACTGGAGGATGGAATCGCCCAGCAAGTAGCTGGACAATGCGCCGGCGATCAGTTCGTAGCCCAGCCCGCAGGAGGCTACGATCAACACCGACAGGACAAGGGTACGGTCGCGCATGGAAGGCGGTCGCAAGGGGTCGGCGGGCGCGCAACACACGCCCAGATTGTCACGGAATTGGTAGTGGAAGAAATGGGACTGCGGATATACTTTGCCGCAACTTCCTGCGGCAGCAGCACGATACGGACAACCCGGACATGCAACCCATCTACGCCTACGCGGAGCACCTGCTGGCAAGCCTTGTGCTGCTGGTAGTGTTCGTCGGAGTCTACACCAGGATCACCCCGTTCCACGAGTTCACGCTGATCCGCCAGGGCAACATCGCGGCGGCGTTGTCACTGGGTGGCAGCGTGCTTGGATTCTGCTTCACGCTGTCATCGAGCATCCAGCACAACGACACGTTCCTGATGTTCCTGGTCTGGTCGTTCGGCGCGATGCTCGCGCAGGCCGTGGTCTATGCCGCGCTGGCCCGCGCGCTGCCCGACATGGACGCGGCCATCGAATCGAACAACATCGCCATGGGCGGGCTCATGGGCACGATGTCGGTATCGGTCGGCGTGCTCAACGCCGCCTGCCTGTCCTGAACCGCCGCAACCTTCCCTTTAGCGAGGCGCAGCCATGAGCATCGGGTCATTCATCAAGAAGCAGTTCATCGACATCCTCCAGTGGACGGAGGATACAGACGGCGTGCTGGCGTGGCGCCATCCGATGGAGGACATGGAAATCCAGTACGGCGGCAGCCTGACCGTGCGCGAGAGCCAGATGGCGGTCTTCGTCAACGAAGGCAAGATCGCGGACGTGTTCGGGCCGGGCATGTACAAGCTGACCACCCAGACGCTGCCGGTGCTCACGTACCTGAAGAACTGGGACAAGCTGTTCGAGTCGCCCTTCAAGTCCGACGTCTACTTCTTCAGCACGCGGCTCCAGATCGGTCGCAAGTGGGGCACGGCCCAGCCGATCACGATCCGCGATGCAGACTTCGGCATGGTGCGGCTGCGCGCGTTTGGGCTGTACTCGTACAAGATCGTCGATCCAAAGCTGTTCTATACCGAAATCAGCGGCACGCGCGCCGAGTACACGCGTGACGAGGTGGAGGAGCAACTGCGCAACCTGCTGATTGCGACGATGACCGGCACGCTGGGCGCGTCGTCGATCCCGTTCCTCGACATGGCCGCCAACCAGCCGCTGATGGCGCAGACCATCCGCGAGAAACTGGTGCCAGAGTTCGCGCGCTACGGCGTGGCGCTCGACAACTTCGCCGTGACCAACGTGTCGCTGCCGGAGGAATTGCAGAAGGCCATCGACACGCGGATCTCGATGGGCATGATGGGCGATATGGCCAAGTACACGCAGTACCAGGTGGCCAGCTCGATCCCGCTCGCGGCGCAGAACGAAGGTGGTATCGCCGGCATTGGCGCTGGACTCGCGGCCGGTGCGGTGATGGGCCAGGCCATGGCGGGTGGCCTGGTTGGCGGTGTGGCCGGCGCACCCGGCGTACCCGCGCCTGCGGTTCCGCCTGTGGCTGCTGCATCGGCTGCTGCACCCGCTGCCGATGACCCCGCCGCGCGCCTGCAGAAGCTCAAGGAGTTGCTCGACAAGAGCCTGATCTCGCAGGCGGAGTTCGATACGGCCAAGGCTGAGATCCTGAAGAAGCTGATCGGCTAAGCCTGCATGCAAACGGTCAACTGTCCGGGCTGCGGCGCGGAGGTCAGCTTTCGTTCGTCCGCCGCCGTCATGGCGGTCTGCGAGTACTGCAAGAGCACCTTGCTGCGCGAGGCCGACCAGGTGCGCGACATCGGCAAGATGTCCGCCGTGCTGGAGGACTACACGCCGCTGCAGATCCACACCAGCGGTACGTGGCAGGGGCAGGGCTTCACGCTGGTGGGCCGCATCCAGTTGCGCTACGACGCGGGGCTGTGGAACGAGTGGTACGTGCTGTTCGACGATGGTACGGACGGCTGGCTGGCCGATGCGTCGGGCCAGTACATGCTCACGCGACGCGTACCGGACGACGAGGCGAAGCGTGCATCGGTCAGCAAAATGCCGCGTTTCGATGCGCTGCGTCCCGGCACGCATCTGTTCTATGGCAACCATCGTTTCGAGGCCAGCGACGTGCGCACCGCACGCTGCACGGGTGGCGAGGGCGAACTGCCGTTCCAGGTGGCATCCGGATGGACGGCCCAGGTGGCGGACTTCCGGGTCGCCGACAAATTCCTGACGCTCGACTACGCGGATGGCTATCCGCCTGCCGTGTACACGGGCCAGGCGGTGATGTTGCCGCAATTGAAGGCCCAGTTCCTGCGTGAGGCCGATGCCATCGGCCGTACCGCCGACCGCTATCGCGGCAAGGCCGTACCACTGTCCTGCCCCAACTGCGGGAGCCCGATCAGCTGGCGCATGGGCGTGGCGAACTTCGTGGTGTGTCCGAGTTGCCATAGCGAGGTGGACTGCACCACGTCGACCGCCATCGTGCTGGAGAAACACGCCGAGATCGAGGCATTACAGACGAGCCTGACGCCCGGCGAGGTCGGCACCATCGACGGCAAACCGTACACAGTGCTGGGCCTGCTGCAGTGCGTGGACGATGACGAAGACGAATCGTCCACGTGGATCGAGTACCTGCTGTTCAACGAACAGTCTGGCTTTATCTGGCTCGTCGAGCAGGATGCGGGCTGGGACCGCGTGCAGGTGCTCGACGAATGGCCGGGCACATCGTTGCCGGCATCGGTGAAGCTCGGCGGACAGAAGTACGAGCGCGGCTTCCACTACCGCAGCACGGTGCTGTACGCAGCGGGCACGTTCAACTGGCGTGTGCAGGCCGGCGACGCCACGATGCTGACCGAGTTCGGTCCGCCGGTGCGCCGACTGACGCGCGAAGCCTCGGAAACCGAGATCGTGTGGACGCGCTCCACCACGGTCAGCCGCACGCAGGTGGCGGAATGGTTCAAGGGCAACAAGGCGCTGGCCGCCGCGAAATCACTCAAGGACACACCGCGCGCCGCCGCGCAGACCGGCGACCTGGCTTACTTCCGCAAGGTGGCCTGGGGCGTTGCCATCATCATGTGGCTGCTGAATGGACCGCTGGCGCTGTTTGGTCGGGCCAGCTTCGCCGCGCTGATTGTCGGCACGCTGTTACTGTGGGCGCCGATCTGGGTGGCTGCCTCCATGTCTGGGGGCAATGCCGATGCGGATGACGATGACGATTAAAAAGAGGGGCTGACTTGCGTTTCCTGTTTCTGGTCTACGGAATCATCATCCTGTTCGGCGTCACGTTCTACACGATAGGGTCCACGAGCGGATCGTCATCGGGCAGCCGAAGCTGGGGCAGTTCCGGCGGCGGCTGGTCGTCCGGCGGCGGTGGTCACAAGTAATCTGCGATCGATACGCGATGAATGCGCCCACACTGATCTGCCCGCCCATGCTCGGCCAGCACCTGCTGCTCGACATGCAGGGCGTACTTGCGGCTGCGCTGACCGATGCGGTACACATCGAGCGTGTCCTGCGCGATGCGGCGCATGCGGCCGGCGCCACGGTGGTGGATGCGCGGCTCCATCACTTCGGTCCCGGTCTCGGCGTGACGGGGGTACTGCTGCTGAAGGAGTCCCATATCAGCATCCATACGTGGCCGGAGTACGGTTACGCGGCGGTGGATATCTTCATGTGCGGCACGGCGCAGCCCGCCCTCGGTGTCGATGTCATTGTCGACATGCTGCGGCCCGTGCATTGGCAGGTGCGAGACCATGCGCGCGGTCCGGGTTTTGCACGGCCTGCGCAACCGGTCTAGACTGGCGGCTAACCCTGTAACAACTACAGGGATGGAGGTCTGGATATGCGCATCGGCGAACTGTCGCGCCACAGCGGCTGCGACGTGGAAACCATCCGGTACTACGAGCGGGAAGGGCTGCTGGACGCACCTGCCCGCGAAGACAACGGGTATCGCCGCTATGGCGATCCGCACCTCGTGCAACTCAATTTCGTGCGCCACTGCCGTTCGCTGGGGATGAGCCTGGCCGATGTGCGGCGGCTGCGGGATTTCCAGCGTAATCCGTCGCTGGCCTGCGACGATATCGACACGTTGCTCGACCGTCAGATCGATCAGATCCACGCCCAGCGCGTGGCACTGGAGGCGCTGGAGACCCAGTTGCGCGCGCTGCGCCATACGTGCGAGAACCCGAATCCTCATCCGGCCAGTGAGTGCGGCATCCTGCAGAACCTGCAGCAGGCGGCCGAAGGCGCCGCATGCGAATGCCACCCGCGCCACTGAGCGGCTGAGGTTTTCCCCGCTATTTCCGGGAGCCCCTCGGCACGGGCCTGTGCTAGCATGGCCGTTCGCGTTGCGCTGACACCACGCGCAGCGGCTTTTCCTGCTTCAACTAATTCAGAAAATTCTCACGATGCCTCGTCGTCTTTCGTTCGCCGCACTTGCCATGGTCCGCTCCGCGCGACCGGTGCGCGCACGTCTGATGATGCAGCCCATCACCCAGACCCGCCGGATCAACGCCCCGCTTGATCCCGCCCGGTTCCCGGCCTGACTGACCCCGCCGCTTAGGGTCCGGTGCCGAACCGGGCCGCAGCACCGCGTTCTCCCTATCGATTCATCCACGGCCTGCCGGGCAGACTTGCTGCGCCGGCGCCGCTTTTGCGAGAGGCATTGCCATGGCAAAGACCAAAGCACCTACGCTGTACCTGACCGAACTCGACGTCACGCGCCTGGAAGCCATTGCCAGCCGCGCCGGCACCGCCGAGCTCGATGAAATGCTCGACGCACTGCTGGAGCGCGCCGCCATCGTCACGCCCGATGCCATCCCTCGCGACGTTGTGACGATGAACTCGCGCGTGGTCTGCACGCTGGAGGGTGATGCCCAGCCACGTGAGTGGACACTGGCTTACCCCGACGATGCGGATCTGGCGGCGGGACGTTTGTCCGTGCTGTCGCCGATTGGCCAGGCGTTGCTGGGTGCGCGCGCCGGGAAGACGGTGGATTACCGGTTGCCGAATGGTATGGCGCAGCGCGTGACGATTGTGGATATTGCGTTTCAGCCGGAGGCTAGTGGGCAGTACACGTTGTAGACATCGCATCTCCCCACTGCTGGTTTCTCCCCTCTCCCACAACGTGGGAGAGGGGCTGGGGGTGAGGGCAAGCGCTCGCACACCGAGATGCCTGATCGCAGCTTGAAAGTCCAGCCCTCACCCCCGTCCCTCTCCCGCCGTGCGGGAGAGGGGAGCAAAACACAGATAGCCCTTCCAAACCTACCCTCCGGTAGCACCCGCTCGTCTCCCGACCCCGTCGTTTCACGGCTTGCAACGCACCATTCGTCGCAGCGGTATTTCTCGCTGATCTACTACCCACTAACCTTCAGTCCGTGCTCGCATCGCTACATAGATAGCGCATCGGGCAAGTTGTCGGCAGTGACCATAAAAAAGTAGTGAATCAGTTGAAGGAGTCCCAGATGAACGCCAGACGTACCCTTGGCGGTGCCCTGCTGCTCGCCGTGTTTGCCGCGTCGACCGCATTTGCCGCACCCGCCGCCACCAAGAAGGTGGGCAAGTTCGACGTGTATGCCGACGCCGCGCGCACCGGCAAGTTCGACACGTTCAGCGAAGGATCGAAGATCGGCAAGTACGATACCTTCACGGACGGTGCCCGTCAGGGCAAGTTCGATACCTTCAGCGAAGGCGCCCGGCAAGGCAAGTTCGACAGCTACAGCGAAGGCTCGCGCGCATTCAGCGGCGAGATCTCCGGATCGGCGCTCGACAACTCGCGCAATGGCGATCTGTACGGCTACAAGGTTTGATAGCCCAGCAGAAAGCAAATCGGCGACCCGCTTGATGGCGGGCCGCCGATCCTGATTTCCAGTTTCTCTCCCACCTGCGCAGCCGACCTCCTCCTTCTCTCTCCGCTGCGCAGGTGATTTTTCCCCGCCTTGTCTTTCCCGCTATCCCTTCAGACTTCGCCTAGAGTTGCTTCGCGGCGAACGTATCGCATTTGCGGATATCGCCCGTGTTGAGCCCCTGGCGCAGCCATTTCACACGCTGCTCGCTGGTGCCGTGCGTGAACGCCTCGGGCACCACATAGCCTTGCGACTGTTTCTGCAGCCGGTCGTCGCCGATGGCTGCCGCGGCCTTCAATCCTTCCTCGATATCGCCGGGCTCCAGCAGTTGCTGGTTGAGCTTTTGCGCCGTGGCGGCCCAGACACCTGCCAGGCAGTCGGCCTGCAATTCCATGCGCACCGACAACTGGTTGGCCTGCGCCTCGCCCATGCGTCGCCGCGCCGAATCGACCTTGCCCGATACGCCGAGCAGGTTCTGGATGTGATGCCCAACCTCATGCGCGATCACATACGCCTGCGCGAAATCGCCACCCGCACCAAAGCGCTGGCGCAGTTCGTTATAGAACGCGAGATCGATATAAACCTTCTGGTCGGCCGGGCAGTAGAACGGTCCCATTGCGGATTGCCCCGTACCGCACGCCGTGGGCGTGGCACCCGAAAACATCACAAGCGTGGGCGCAGCGTAACGGCGGTTCAGATCGGTCTGGAAGATGTGGTCCCACGTACGCTCGGTGTTGCCAAGGACCTTGCGCGTGAACACGCTCAACTGATCGGCGGCCGGCGCGCGCTGTGCCTGCGACTGCGGCGCCTGCTGCGGCTGGAGATTGGACGCGCCCTGCAGGATCAGCATCGGATCGATGCCGAAGAAATAGGACGCCGCCAGCGCGATGACTACCGTGCCAATGCCAATCGACTTGCCACCCAGCGGAAATCCTCCGCCGCCACCGCCCCGGCGGTCTTCCACATTCTGGCTTTCGGCTTCGTCGTCGAGACGCATATCGGGGGCTCCATCGGCTGGTGTGTGATGCCGCTGGAGTATAGCAATGGTGTCTGACGGTGTTGAGCGCTGCGGTGTTTGCTCCCCTCTGGGTTTTCTCCCCTCTCCCTCTGGGAGAGGGGGCGGGGAGAGGGCAAGCGCTTGCGTACCGAGATGGCTGATCGGAGCTTGAAAGGCCGGCCCTCTCCCCCGCCCCTCTCCCGCAAGGCGGGAGAGGGGAGCAAACCATCAGGGAATTACACCGTCTCAGCCGCCGGCACCCGCCCAATATCCAACCCCTCCACCTCCGTCCCCACTTCCGCCACGCGCAGCAGGTTCGTCGTGCCGCCCTGCCCGAAGGGCATCCCCGCAGCAATCGTGATCTGATCGCCCGGTGCGGCGTAGCCTTCCACGAGTGCGGCGCGTGCCGCGGCCTGCACCATTTCGTCCACGCTCTGCACGTCGGGGCTGACCGTCGAATGCACGCCCCACGTCATCGCCAGGCGTCGCGCGATGTCGAGGTTCGGCGTGATGCTGACGATGGGTGCAGCGGGACGCTCGCGCGCGGCGCGCAATGCCGTGGCGCCCGACGACGTGTAGGTGACCGTGGCCTTGGCGCCGATGATGTTGGTCACTTCACGCAGCGCGGCGCAGATGGCATCCTGGCGCGTGTTCAACGGTGCTTCGTGCTGCGCATCGAGCATGTTGCGGTAGAGCGGATCGCGTTCCACCTCGGTGATGATCCGGTCCATCATGGCCACGGCCGGCACCGGATGGCGACCATTGGCGGATTCGGCCGAGAGCATCACGGCATCGGCGCCATCGTAGATCGCGCTCGCCACATCCGAGGCTTCGGCGCGCGTCGGTACCGGCGAGTCGATCATCGACTCCAGCATCTGCGTGGCGATGACGACGGGCCTGCCCAGTTGGCGGCAGATGCGCAGGATGCGCTTCTGTACGCCGGGCACACGCTCGGGCGGCAGTTCCACGCCGAGGTCGCCACGCGCCACCATCACGGAGTCCGACACGCGCACGATTTCTTCGAGTTGCTGCAGCGCCGCTGGCTTCTCGATCTTCGACAGCACACCCGCACGCGTGCCAATGATCTCGCGCGCTTCCACGATGTCCGAAGGACGCTGCACGAACGACAGCGCGATCCAGTCAGCGCCAAGTTCCAGTGCGAAGTCCAGGTCGCGCCGGTCCTTCTCGGTCAGTGCGGGAATCGGGATCACGGCATCGGGCACGTTCACGCCCTTGCGGTCGGACAGCGTGCCGTTGTTGGCCACGCGCGTGGTGATGCTGCCGCTCGACACGTTCTCGATATTGAGCCGCACCTTGCCATCGTCGATCAGCAGCGACTGCCCGGCGCTGGCCGCCTTGAACAGCTCGGGGTGGGGCAGATACACGCGCGTGCCATCGCCGGGCGTGGGGTCGCTGTCGAGCACGAACACGTCGCCTGCACGCACGGCCACCTTGCCGGCTGCGAAGGTGCCGATGCGCAGCTTCGGACCCTGCAGGTCCGCCAGGATCGCGATGGGGCGGCCGGTCTCGGCTTCCACCTGACGCACGGCGTCGTAGCGGGCACGATGATCCTCGTGATTGCCGTGGCTGAAGTTGAGCCGGAACACATCGGCCCCGGCATCGAACAGTTGGCGGATGACCGCGATGTCCGAGCTGGCCGGGCCGAGGGTTGCAACGATCTTGGCTTTGCGCTGGCGTCTCATAGTGTCTCTCTCCATCCTCTTGCGTTGCGTGTCTTGCTTGTGGGGTTCGCGCTGATCCAGTCAGACGATCAGGATCGCGCGGAAATCGTTGACGTTGGTGCGGGTCGGGCCGGTGACGATCAGGTCGTCGAGCGCGGCGAAGAATCCGTATCCGTCGTTGTTGTCGAGATGCGCGCGTGCCGATGCGCCCTGCGCCGCGGCGCGCGTCAGCGTGTCCGGAGAGAGCAGTGCGCCGGCATTGTCTTCGGAGCCATCGATGCCATCGGTATCGCCAGCGAGTGCGTGCACGCCCGGCAATCCATCAAGTGCCACGGCCAGCGCCAGCAGGAACTCCGCGTTACGGCCACCTCGGCCATTGCCGCGTACCGTCACGGTGGTCTCGCCACCGGAGAGAATCACGCACGGCTTCTGGAACGGCTGCCCGTGCGCGACGATCTGACGCGCGATGGCGGCATGCACTTCGGCCACGTCGCGCGCTTCGCCTTCGATGCTGTCCGAAAGAATGTGCGGCGTCAGGCCGAGTTCACGAGCGCGCGCAGCGGCGGCTTCGAGCGATTGCTGCGCACTGGCGAGCGTGACGCTGCGATGGCCGGCAAAGCGTGCATCGCCCGGCTTCGGCGTTTCGCCGGCACCGCTCTCCAGATGCGCGCGCACGGCGTCCGGAACTTCGATGCCGTACTTGGCGATCACGGCGAGCGCATCGGCACATGTGGTGGCATCAGGTAGCGTGGGGCCGCTGGCGATCAACGTGGGATCGTCACCGGGGATATCGGAAATCAGCAGGGTTTCGACGCGTGCCGGTGCGCATGCCAGCGCCAGTCGTCCTCCCTTGAGCGCGGAAAGATGCTTGCGCACGCAGTTCATCTCGCCGATGCTCGCGCCGCTACGCAGCAGCGCCTTGTTCACGGCTTGCTTGTCGGCCAACGTCAGCCCCGGCGCCGGTGCGGCGAGCAATGCCGACCCACCGCCGGAAATCAGGCACAGCACGAGGTCATTGGCGGTCAGGCCCTGCACCAGTTCCACCATCCGTTGCGCGGCCTGCTGGCCCGCTGCATCGGGTACGGGATGCGCGGCTTCCACCACCTCGATGCGGCGGCATGGTGCGCCGTGGCCATAGCGTGTGACCACCAGACCCGACAGTTCGCCCTGCCAGTGCGACTCCACAGCCTGCGCCATCGCAGCAGCAGCCTTGCCGGCGCCGATCACTACCGTGCGGCCCCTGGGCGGTTGCGGCAGATGCGGCGGCAGGCAGTGGCTGGCGCTGACGGCGGCCACTGCCGTATCGAACAGGTCGCGCAACAGCGCGCGCGCCTCGGTGGGATGGCGATAATCGGATGGGCGTTTGGCGGAAAGCAACGCAGCCGTGGCGTCTGAGGCGTCGGTGGCGAACATGCGGGTCCTGAAAAATCTTCGATCATTCGAAGCAGCCGCCTTCGCACGAAGACGGCTGCAGCAACGCGGTAAAGCTTGCTTCCGTACTTACTTTGCGCCCTTGGCGATCTCGTGGTTCGACATGATCTCGATCGCACGGCACAGCGCCGAATGATCCTGCTTGCCGAAGCCATTGGCTGCGCACGTGTTGAACAGTTCCTGCGCGGTGGCCGTGTTCGGCAGCGCCACGCCCAGTGCCTTCGCGCCCTGCAGTGCGAGGTTCAGATCCTTCTGGTGCAGTTCGATGCGGAAGCCCGGATCGAAAGTGCGCTTGACCATGCGCTCGCCGTGCACTTCCAGAATGCGCGAGGCCGCGAAGCCGCCCATCAGTGCCTGGCGCACCTTGGCCGGATCGGCGCCAGCCTTCGATGCAAACAGCAGTGCTTCGGACACGGCCTGGATGTTCAGCGCCACGATGATCTGGTTGGCCACCTTGGTGGTCTGGCCGTCGCCATTGCCGCCCACCAGCGTGATGTTCTTGCCCATCAGGTCGAACAGCGGCTTCACCTGATCGAAGGCTTCGGACGGGCCGCCGACCATGATCGTCAGCGACGCAGCCTTGGCACCCACTTCGCCACCCGACACCGGTGCGTCCAGGTACGAGGCACCCAGCTTGTTGATGCGCGCCGCAAAGTCCTTGGTGGCAATCGGCGAGATCGAGCTCATGTCCACCACGATCTTGCCGTAGGTGGCTTCCTTGCCCGCTGCCTTGAATGCAGCCGCCACGCCTTTTTCGGCAAACAGCACGGCTTCCACGTGCGGGGTATCGGGCACCATGATGATGACGATGTCCGCGCGCTTGGCCACTTCTTCCGCGCTCGTGCAAACCGTGACGCCGGCATCGACCAGCCCTTGCGGTGCGGGGTTCACGTCATGCACGAACAGCGTGTGGCCTGCTGCGCGCAGGTGGCCCGCCATCGGGGCACCCATGATGCCGAGTCCGATAAAGCCGATGTTTTTCTGGTTTGCCATTGTTGTCTCCAGGGTTTTCAAGATGAGATGAGTTCGATTCGGTGTTCTCCCCTCTCCCTTTGGGAGAGGGGCGGGGGAGAGGGCAGGCGGGTCAGATTGCGAGTGCGTCGGCAAGCAGAACCCCTGGCCCTCTCCCCCAACCCCTCTCCCGCTGTGCGGGAGAGGGGAGGAAAACAAGCAGGTAGAGGAGGCGACTTAAACCCCCATCCCCTTCCTCCACCCCAGGCCTTCCTCGGTGGTCGTCTTCGGCTTGTACTCGCAGCCGATCCAGCCGGCGTAGCCGATCTCGTCGAGGAAGCGGAACAGGTAGGGGTAGTTCAGTTCGCCAGTGCCCGGTTCGTTGCGGCCGGGGTTGTCGGCGAGTTGGACGTGGCGGATCTTCGGCAGGTTGGCTTTGATCGTGTTGGCGATCTCGCCCTCCATGCGTTGCATGTGATAGATGTCGTACTGCACGTAGAGGTTGGGCGCGTTCACCTGGCCGATCAGGTCCACGGCCTGCTGCGTGCGCGACAGGAAGAAGCCGGGGATGTCGAAGGTGTTGATCGGCTCGATCAGCAGGTCGATCTGCTCTTTCTGCAATGCACTGGCGGCAAAGCGCAGGTTTTCGACGAGGGTCTCGTTGGCCTGCTCGCGCTTCACGTTCTGCGGCAGGATGCCCACCAGGCAGTTCAGTTGTCGCACGCCCAGCACCTTGGCGTACTTGATGGCTTCGCCCACGCCGTCCTGGAATTCGCTCACGCGGTCGGGGTGGCACGCGATGCCGCGCTCGCCAGCTTCCCACTTGCCGGCCGGCAGGTTGTGCAGCACGAGGTCGAGCTGGAAGCGGTTCAGCCGATCGGCAATCTGATCGGCATGGAAGGCATAGGGAAACAGGAACTCCACGCCGCGGAAGCCCGCGCGGGCGGCGGCCTCGAAGCGGTCGAGGAAGCCCACTTCATTGAACAGCATCGTCAGGTTGGCTGCGAGCTTTGGCATTGTGATGTCTCTCTCGGTGTCGGGGAAAAAACGCCGCACCTGCCCCAGGGCCAGGGCAGGGCGGCTTGCTACGGGAAAGCAGAAACTTTTGAAACGATGAGCGAGGGATGGTCAGGCCGTGACCGTCTCTTCCTTGAGGATGGCCTCGTCGGCGTCCTCGATGTCCTCGATCGGTTCGAACTCGTTGATGTTGTCGATCTCGGTGCCCATCGCGATGTTGGTCACGCGTTCCAGGATTACCTCGACGACCACCGGCACCGAGAACTCGGCCATCAGGTCGCGCGCTTCGGCAAAGGCCGGTGCGATGTCTTCAGGCTTGAACACGCGAATCGCCTTGCAGCCCAGGCCTTCCACCACCTTGACGTGGTCCACGCCATAGCCTTCCAGTTCCGGCGCGTTGATGTTGTCGAAGGCCAGCTGCACGCAGTAGTCCATCTCGAAGTTGCGCTGCGCCTGACGGATCAGACCGAGGTAGGAGTTGTTCACCACCACGTGGATGTACGGCACCTTGAACTGCGCGGCCACGGCCAGTTCCTCGATCATGAACTGGAAGTCGTAGTCGCCCGAGATGGCCACGACATCGGAATCCGGCGAGGCAGTCTTCACGCCGATGGCGGCGGGAATGGTCCAGCCCAGCGGGCCGGCCTGGCCGCAGTTGATCCAGTGGCGCGGCTGGTTCACGGACAGGAACTGCGCGGCGGCGATCTGCGAGAGACCGATCGTCGTCACATAGCGCACGTCGCGCGGGAAGTACTGGTTCATCTCGCGATACACGCGCTGCGGCTTGACCGGCACGTTGTCGAAATCGCTCTTGCGCTGCATGGTGCGGCGACGCTTCTGCACATCGGCCACCCAGCTCTTGCGGCATGGCAGGCGGCCAGCCATCTTCATTTCGCGCGCCACTTCCACGAACAGTTCCAGCGCAGCCTTGGCGTCGGACACGATGCCAAGATCCGGACCGAATACGCGACCGATCTGCGTAGGCTCGATATCGACGTGCACGAACTTGCGGCCCTTCGTGTAGACATCGATGCTGCCCGTATGGCGATTGGCCCAGCGGTTGCCGATGCCCATCACGAAATCGGAGGCCAGCAGCGTGGCGTTGCCATAGCGGTGCGAGGTCTGCAGACCCACCATGCCAGCCTGCAGCGGATGGTCGTCGGCCAGCACGCCCCAGCCCATCAGCGTCGGCACCACCGGCACGTTGACCAGTTCGGCAAACTCGACGAGCAGTTCGTTGGCATTGGCGTTGATGACGCCGCCGCCGCAGACGATCAGCGGACGCTCGGCCTGGTTCAGCATCGAGATGGCTTTCTCGATCTGCGCACGCGTTGCGGCCGGCTTGTACGGCTTCATCGGCTCGTACGTCTCGATATCGAATTCGATCTCTGCCACTTGCACGTCGAACGGCAGATCGATCAGCACGGGACCGGGACGGCCCGAGCGCATCAGGTGGAACGCCTGCTGGAACACCTGCGGCACCAGCGCCGGCTCGCGCACGGTCACGGCCCACTTGGTCACGGGCTTGGCGATCGATTCGATATCGACGGCCTGGAAGTCTTCCTTGTAGAGGCGGGCACGCGGGGCCTGGCCGGTAATGCAGAGGATGGGGATCGAATCCGCCCAGGCCGAGTACAGGCCCGTGATCATGTCAGTGCCGGCGGGGCCCGAGGTGCCCACGCACAGGCCGATGTTGCCCGGTTCGGCACGGGTGTAGCCCTCGGCCATGTGCGAGGCGCCTTCCACGTGGCGCGCCAGCAGATGCTTGATCGTGCCGGCTTTGCGCATGGCCGAATAGAACGGGTTGATGGCGGCGCCAGGCACGCCAAACGCGGTGGTGATGCCTTCCTTTTCCAGCACGGCAATGGCCGCGTCGACTGCTCTCATCTTCGGCATGTCTGTCTCCAATACGCTCAAAAACATGGGTGAATGTCGTTCTGGGGTTGATGCTATGCCCGCAGTGGGTCATCGATAAACGGAACGACGATCACTTGATTCGATATCAGCGGTATGGAATCGCGCAGCAAAGCTGGATGGAATGCGGCGCAATCGATACTTCGAAAGCCGCGTTCCATGAGGTCGTCGAACGGGACGGAAAGGCAGATACGATGCGGAACTGGGGCGATCTCGTACCTTTTCGGGGTATCGCCCTTAAGCGGGGCGGGCCAGAATAGCGGGTTTGGAATTGCCACTGCTTCGCCATGTACACGCGGCTGCCGCCCACCTACGAATTGTTGGAAGCCCTGCAGACGGCCCCCGGCCCGAAGCGGCCCGATGGCCGCCTGGGCACGGTGCTGTGGGCGGGTTTCGTGCTCGCGCTCGTGCCTTCGCTGGTATCGGGCGGCGCACTGGTCTGGTGGCACCAGATCCTCGTGCAGGTGCCGCCGGCATGGCTACCGCAGGCGTTCCACGTGCTGCTGGCGATCAGCGGCGCGTTCTACGTGGCGGCGTGGGCCGCGCGGCTGCTGGGCGGTCGTGATGCATTGCAGCATCCGCTGCGCTGGATGTCGCGCCGAGTCGATACCCAGAGCGAGGTGGAAAACGCGCTGCTGCTGCGGCTGGGCCGGATTCCGGCGCTGCAACTGCGGGCGCGGCAGCGTCGCATCGGCCTGCATGCGCGGATCTGGGAAGGCGGCGCACGGACCGTGGCGCTGGTCCTTGCCCTTGGTCCCGCCGCCGTGGTGCTGGCCGATGGCGTCGCCGTGATGGCGCCGGGACACGGGCCGACGCTGACGGCCATCTATGGCGTGGTGCTGGTAGTGGGTGCGGCGTTCGCGCTGTTCGCCCAGTTGCAATGCAGCGCGCCACTGCGCCGGCTGGCCCATGTGCTGGGTGAAGCCGCCGAGATCAACGAGGCCCTGGGCCGCTCGCGCCAGCCGTGATCGGCCTGTCTCATCGAACGTTGCGCATGCGCAGCATCGCGGGGCGGGGATGCGCAGCAAGCCCGTCATGCCTCACAATCCCGGCAGGAGACAACTGGCTAAGCCGGGCGCAATGGACAAACTCAAACAAATCGAAGCATTCATCGCCGTGGTCGAGCACGGCAGCATGGCGGCGGCGGCGCTGACGCAGAACGTCACGCCCGTGATGATCGGCCGTCGCATCAACGCGCTGGAATCCCGCATCGGCGTCAAGCTGCTGCATCGCTCCACGCGCCGCATCGTCGTGACCGAACAGGGCGCGGCATTCATGGAGCAGTGCAAGAAGGCGCTGTCGGACCTGGATCGCGCCGAGATGCTGATTGCCGAAGGCAAGCACAAGGCCACGGGGCACCTGATCGTGTCGGCGCCGGCAGCGTTCGGGCGCAAGCATGTGGCACCGCACGCCCCGGCCTTCCTGGCCGCCAATCCCGACGTGCAGGTCTCGTTCAACCTGACCGACCGCGTGGTGGACCTCGTTCGGGAAGGCTATGACGTGGGCATCCGCATCGGTGGCGCCATCGACCCCAACTTCGTGGCGATCAAGCTGGCGACCAACAAGCGCGTGGTCTGCGGCACGCCGGCCTACTTTGCGAAGTACGGCGTACCGCTCACGCTGGAGGATCTGGAGAAGCACAACTGCCTGGCGTTCAACCTGCAGGGCGGCCAGCAGCGCGGCTGGTACTTCCAGCAGAACGGCAAGACGGTGACGGTGCGCGTCAACGGCAACCTCGACTGCAATGACGGTGAACTGCTGCATCGCTGGACCGGCGAGAGCCTGGGGCTGGGCTGGCGCTCCACGTGGGAAATCCTGCCCCAACTGGACAGCGGCGAGCTGATCACGGTACTCGACGAGTACGCGCTGCCCGACTACGACATCCTGGCCGTGTACCCGCAGCAGCGTCCGGTGCCGGCAAAGATCCGCTTCTTCATCGAGCACCTGAAGCAGGCGTTTGCCAAGCCGGGGTATTGGACGGGAAGAAGCTGAGGGGAAAAGGAAGAGGAGGGGTGGCAGGCTGGAACAATCCAGCCCGCCAAATGAAAAAGCCCGCAGCCATTGCGGTCTGCGGGCAGTCCTTCTTGCGAAGGACGGGGAGAGCTCATGAAGTGCGCCCCCGCAACTCCATGGCGAGAGGAATGATGCGCCTCTCACCCTCCCTTCGTCGTTGATGGCGATCAACCCGAACGCAACCACGGAAGGATCAGGCCAGCAGCGCCGCCACGAGATCCTTGCTGCGCGCCGCAGCCGGGACTTCCTCGAAGTGCAGCGCGCTTTCCACGTGGTTCAGGTGCTCCACCATCAACTGCACCGCGCGGTCCGCATCGCCGGCGCGTGCGGCCTCGATGAACGCGCGATGCTCGTCCGACGAGCACGTGGCATCGCGACGGCTCTGGTACAGCATCGTGATCACCGCGCTGCGCATCGACAACTCGCGCATGATTTCCGTCAGCACGTTGTTGCCGGCCACCTCCGCCAGCACGATGTGGAAATCCCCGAGCAGGCGCGTGCGGGTCTGCGCATCGTTGCCGCCGAGTGACTTGCGCTCCGCCGCCAGATGTTTCTCGATCCGTTTGTAGTCCGCCGCCGTGGCGCGCGCCACGAACTCGCGCGCCAGCGCCGCCTCCAGGATGCGACGCACGGCAAAGACCTCGCGCGCTTCTTCGGCGCTGGGCTTGGCCACGAAGGCACCCTTGTCCGGAACAATCTGGATGACCTTGTCCTTGGACAGCATCAGCAACGCCGCCCGCACCTTGGTGCGGCTGACGCGGTAGACGCTGGCAAGTGCCTCTTCGCGCAGCTTGGTGCCGGGCGGGAGCCGGTGCGAGACGATGGCACCGACGATATCGTCGGCGATCGCCTCGGCGGTCATATCTGGATCGATGTGCTCGGGCATGGTGTGCGCGCGTCTCTTGCCGGACCTGCGCGTTGGCTGGAATGGCGTGATTCTAGCGCCCCGGCACCGTCCCCGGCAGCGATGCGGGACCGATAGCCTCCGTGGAGGCTTCCACCGAGGCCGACAATCCCTCGTCCAACTCGCCCGGCGGGATGGTCCCATTGAGCACGCCATGCGCCCGTTCGCGGTCGATATCGCGCTCCCAGGAGGCCACCACAACCGTCGCCACACAGTTGCCGATCAGGTTGCCCACCGCGCGGGCGATGCCGATGAACCAGTCCACTGACAGCACCAGCACCAGACCGATGGCGGGAATCGCCGGATGCGCGGACAGCGTGGCTGCCAGGATCACGATGGCCGAGCCGGGAATGCCATGCGCGCCCTTCGACGTGATCAGCGCCACGGCCAGGATGCCGAGCAGGTCGCCCATCGCCAGCGGCGTATTGGTGGCCTGCGCGATGAACACGGCGGCCAGCGTCAGGTAGATCGAGAACGCATCGAGGTTGAACGAGTAGCCCGTGGGAATCACCAGCCCCACCACGGACTTGCGGATGCCCATGTATTCGAGCTTCTTCATCACCTGCGGCAGCACGCTATCCGACGAGGCCGTACCCAGCACCACGAGCAATTCGGCGCGCAGATAGCGAATCAGCTTCAGCACCGAGAAGCCGCACAAGCGCATCACCGTACCCAGCACCACGGTCACGAACAGGATCACCGCGCCGTAGAACAGGATGACGAGGAAGCCGAGCTGCTTGAGCGAGCCGATGCCGTACTTGCCCACCGTGAACGCCACCGCACCCAGCACACCCAGCGGCGCCAGCTTGATGATGAAGCCCATCATCTTGAACAGCGTGGCGGAGAAGTTGTCGATCAGCTTCACCAGCGGCCGTGCCGGCTCACCCACCACCGACAGCGCGCAGCCGAACAGCACCGACACCAGCAGCACCTGCAGCACGTCACCACTGGTGAACGCGCCGAGGATCGTGTTGGGGATCAGCTTCATCAGGAAGTCCACCGTGCCGGCGCTCTTCACCTTGTCGGCCGAATCCATGTACGCGGCCATCGCCGAGGGATCGAGCGATCGCGGGTCCACGTTCATGCCCACGCCGGGCTGGAACAGGTAGGCCAGTGCGATGCCCAGTGTCAGCGCGATGGTGGTGACAATCTCGAAATAGACCACGGCCTTGAGGCCGACGCGGCCCACCTTCTTGAGTTCGCCCGCGCCACAGATGCCGGCCACGACCACGCAGAACACCACGGGTCCGATCAGCATCTTGATGAGCTTGATGAAGCCATCGCCGAGCGGCTTGAGCTTGGCGGCGAATTCGGGAAAAGCCAGTCCGAGGAGGGTGCCGAGCACCAGGGCGATCAGCACCTGGCCAAACAGGGAGCGGGTAAAGCGCGTGTGCAGGCGAGCGCCGGCGGCGCGCTGCGGGGGTACGGCATGCTGCATCGTTGTCTCCGTGCCGGGCGGGTCCGTGTCGCCATCGATGGCGCCATCGGCCTGCCCTGATCTGGTTCAGGATTGCCAGCCGTCACATGTCAGGCGATGCGTGCGTGACGGCCGGTATGGCTGCGCCGGGATCAGGCGAACCGCTAAGCCTGATGCCACATGGAAAGCCCCCCTGTTGAGGCGGAATCCACGCCATCCACTTGTCGGGACTGGATTGTCCGGGGCGGATTGTCGGTGCGTGGAGGCCAATATAGTGCATATCATTTTTGTATGCAATTTTTGAATTCACTGTGCTAACATGAATCGCACAGAATAGAGCTACGGTACGGGCGCCCGCCCGGCTGGCCCAGCACTTGCAACATGGCCGGCATTCCTTCAATCCGGGCTCAGGCAACAACAGCAGGAGAGACACGCACATGGCAGCAATCCCGACGACGCTGGCCGCCGACACCGGCTCGCGCATCATGGCCTGGGCCGACACCCTGGCCGTGCATACCGATCAGCCCGGTATGCTCACCCGCACCTACCTGACGGACGCCCACCACGGCGCCGCCGCCCAGTTGACCGAATGGATGCAGGCCGCCGGCATGACCGTGCGCCGCGACGTGGCCGGCAACGTGATCGGCCGCTACGAAGGCACCGAGCCCAATGCGCCGGCGCTGCTGACGGGGTCGCATTTCGACACCGTGCGCGACGCGGGCCGCTACGACGGCAACCTCGGCGTGATCCTGCCGATTGCCTGCGTGGCCGAGTGGAACCGCCAGGGTCGCCGCTTCCCGTTTGCGCTCGAAGTGGTCGGGTTTGCCGAGGAAGAGGGCGTGCGCTTCAAGGCCACGCTACTGGGCAGCCGCGCTATCGCCGGTACGTTCGACACCAACGTGCTCGACAACGTCGATGACTCGGGCCAGACCATGCGCGACGTGATGCGCGCCGCTGGTTTCGATGCCGCGCAACTGCCTGGCGCCCAGCATGATCGCAACAAGGTGCTCGGCTTCATTGAGGTGCATATCGAACAAGGTCCGGTGCTGCTCAACGAAGGGCTGCCGGTTGGCGTGGTGACGGCGATCTCGGGCGCCACGCGCTACATCGTTGAACTCGAAGGACTCGCCGGCCATGCTGGCACGGTGCCGATGGACATGCGCCGCGATGCCGCCATGGCTGGCGCTGAGATCGGCCTGTATATCGAGAAGCGCTGCGGCGGCAAGCCGGGGCTGGTGGGGACGGTGGGCCAGTTCAACGTGCCGAATGGTGCGACCAACGTGGTGCCGGGCCGCGCCGTGTTCTCCATCGATATCCGCGCCGGCGTGGATGCCGAGCGCGAGGCTGCCGTGAATGACGTGCTGGCCGAGATCGAACGGGTCTGCGCACGCCGCAACGTACGTGTGCAGATGCGCAAGACCCACGAGGCCAACAGCGTGCCGTGCGCACCGTGGCTGCAATCGCAATGGGCCGCCGCTGTGGAGCGCCAGGGCGTGCCGGTGCGCCACCTGCCATCGGGCGCGGGCCATGACGCCATGGCCATCGCCGCCATTGCTGACGTGGCGATGCTGTTCGTGCGCTGCGGCAACGGCGGCATCAGCCATCACCCCACGGAAACGATGACCGCCGAGGACGCACAGATTGCCGCACGTGTGTTCGCCGATTTCGTCGAGCATTTCCAGCGCACCCAATAAGACCACCAGACAACTCCGAAAGATACGAAGATGACCGCACGAGACAACATGAACCCGATCGAGACCACGCTCACCCAGTACATCGACACGCAGCGCCCGCAGCAGGAGGCGTTCCTGGCCGAGCTGGTCAAGGTGCCGTCGGACAACCCGGCGGGCGACTGCGAGGCCCATGGCCTGCGCGCCAAGGAATTGCTCGAAGGACTCGGCTTCAAGGTGGATGCGCACAAGGTGCCCGAAGCGCAGGTGAAGGCCGCAGGCATGATCAGCGCCACCAACCTGCTGGTGCGCAAGACGTTCGGCAACGGCGGCCCGACCATCGCGATGAACGCGCACGGCGACGTGGTGCCTCCGGGTCTGGGCTGGACCAAGGACCCGTACGGCGGCGAGATCGCCGACAGCGAACACGGTCCGGTGATGTATGGCCGAGGCGTTGCAGTGTCGAAGTCGGACTTCGCCACGTACGCGTATGCCGTGCTGGCACTGATCGAAGCCGAGAAGCAGGGCGCCAAGCTCAACGGCACGGTGGAACTGCAATTTACGTACGACGAGGAAACCGGCGGCGACATCGGCCCGAAGTTCCTGCTGGATGAAGGACTGACCAAGCCCGATTACGCGATTTCGGCAGGCTTCTCGTATGGCATCACGTCGGCGCATAACGGCTGCCTGCACGTCGAGGTGACGGTGAAGGGCAAGCAGGGCCACGCCGCGATGCCGCACACTGGCGTGGACGCGATCGAAGCCGCCACGCACATCCTGCAAGCCATCTACGGCCTGCGCGCCGAACTGGCGACGCGCAAGAGCAAGACGCCGGGCATCGACACCGCTACGCTGAACGTGGGCCTGATCAAGGGCGGCATCAACACCAACGTGGTGCCTGATCTGGTCACGTTCCGCGTGGACCGCCGCATGATTCCGGAAGAGATCGGCTTTGATGCCGAAGGCGAACTGCGCGCCGTGGTGGAGAAGGCTGCAAAGGAGCGTCCGGGCATCGAGGTGAAGGTCGAGCGCATCATCCTGGCCGAGCCGCTGTCGGAACTGCCGGGCGTGGAAAAGCTGATCGGTGCATTGAAGACGCGCGCCGAATCCGTGTTCGGCGTGGAGATCCCGGTGCAGGGCGTGCCGCTCTATACCGACGCCCGCCACTACACGAAGCACGGCATCCCCACCGTGCTGTACGGCGCGGGCCCCCGCACGCTGATGGAAGCCCGCGGCCACAACTCCGATGAAAACCTGCGTCTGAACGATCTGAATCGTGCAACGAAGGTGGTGGCGCTGGCGTTGTCGGATTTGCTGGGCTGATCGGGACCTATCTCCCGCTCTAGGTTTTGCTCCCCTCTCCCACAACGTGGGAGAGGGGTTGGGGGAGAGGGCAAGCGCTTGTGCATCGAGGTCGCTGATCGGAGCTTGAAACGCCGGCCCTCTCCCCCGCCCCTCTCCCGCTCGCGGGAGAGGGGAGAACACACCGGAGTTTGACTTACTCCGCCACACCCCCCACCACCGCCTGGCTCACCAGCCACCGCCGCACAATCTGCTCCTCTTCGGCTGTCAGATTCGCCCGCAATTCACGGTCTACCTCGCTCGCGCGCGTCTTGCACCCA
>NZ_JBDKXK010000037.1:0-23132 GCF_039710735.1 Cupriavidus sp. DL-D2
ACCGGAGTTTGACTTACTCCGCCACACCCCCCACCACCGCCTGGCTCACCAGCCACCGCCGCACAATCTGCTCCTCTTCGGCTGTCAGATTCGCCCGCAATTCACGGTCTACCTCGCTCGCGCGCGTCTTGCACCCACCGAGCAACTCCCGCCCCGCATCGGTCAACCCAATCGTCTGAATCCGACCATGCACCGGATGCGGCTGCCGTTCGATGGCGCCGAGCTTCTCCAGATTGCTGATGATCACGCTCACCGTCTGCGGCGTCAGCAGTGCGAGCCGCGCCACATCGGCGCCCGAGATACCCGGATACGCACCAAGCATCGTCAACACAAAAAACTGCGGCACCGTCACGCCGAGATCGGCCAGTGCGCGCTCCAGCCGCAGGCGGTTGCTTGCGCTGGCCTGGCGTAACAGGTACGCCAGATAGCCGCTTTCGCCACGCTTGCCTTCGCCGGGTGCGGGAATGGTGACCGCCTCGGCAGGCGGCGCAGCCTTCTTCTTCTTTTCCTTTCTCCCTTCTTTCGGCAGGGTCTTGCTCATGATGTTAGAGTTCTGACATTGTTGTTCGAACTCTGACATCTTACCCGAAGGAGCCACGCATGGATTTCCAGACTTTCGCGCAGACTGCCCCCGACGTCTATGCGTCGCTCGGCGGCGTCAGCAAGGCAGTGGCCGCGTCCGGCCTCGACAAGGCGCTGACCGAACTGGTCAAGCTGCGCGTTTCACAGATCAACGGCTGCGCGTTCTGCCTGCAGTTCCACCTGAACATCGCACGCAAGCTCGATATCGATCCGCGCAAGTTCGACCTCCTGGCCGGCTGGCGCGACGCCGGCATCTACACCGACCGCGAAACTGCCGCGCTGGGCTGGGCCGAAGCCATGACGCGCATGACCGATCCATTCGCGAGCGATGCCGCGCTGGCCGAGGCGCGCAGCGTCTTCGACGAGCGCGAAATGGTGTTCCTGGCCGCCACCGTGGCGTCGATCAACGCGTGGAACCGTATCGCCGTGGGCCTGCACTTTCCGCCGCCGCCGGCGGAGCAGGGAGCCCGATGATGAGCGCCCGTATCGTTGTACTCGAATCCGATGAGCAGGTTATTGCCGCTTTCCCGCTGATGCACCAACTGCGTCCGCACCTGGCGGACGCGGCCGAACTGGTGACGCGCTGGAAGCGCCAGACTGCCGATGGCTATCGCCTCGCTGGTATCTGGGAGGGGGATCGCCTCATGGCGCTGGCCGGCTACCGCATCGCCGACAACCTGATCGTGGGCCGGCATCTCTACGTGGACGATCTGGTGACCGACGCCAACGCGCGCAGCGGTGGGTACGGGCAACGGCTGATGGATTGGCTCAAGACGCAGACCGAGGCGGCGGGCTGCACGCAACTCGTGCTCGATACGCCGCTGACCAATGTGCTGGGCCACCGCTTCTATTACCGCAACGGGCTGCTGGCGCGTGCGCTGCGCTTCTACTTCCCCATCGAATCGAAGACCTGAACCATGACAACCCTTCTGCACCTCAATGTGAGCCCGCGCGGCGACCAATCGACCAGCCGGCGCGCCGGCCAGCGCGTGCGCGAGCAACTGGCCGCGCAGTGCGGCAACCTGACCGTGGTCGAGCGGGACCTGGCCGCCGATCCGCTGCCGCCCATCGGCGCCGATTTCACGCACGCCAATATGGTCGAGGCGGCCAAGCGCACCGACGCAGATCCCGCCGCGCTGGCGCTGTCCGAAACGCTGATCGCCGAACTGCAGGCGGCGGACATCGTGTTGATCACCACGCCGGTTCACAACTTCACGGTGCCGGCCACGCTCAAGACATGGATCGACCTTGTGGTGCGGCCGGAGCGCACCTTTGCCGGCTCGCCGCAGGGCAAGCTGCCGCTGCTGCGTGATCGTCCGGTGCTGGCCATCGTGTCATGCGGCGGCCGCTTCCATGAAGGCGAGGGCAGCCAGCAGGATTTCTTCACGCCTTACCTGAAGTACGTACTGGAAATCATCGGCCTGAAACGCGTGGAAGTCATGCGGCTTGAAGGCATGGTGCGTCCGGAAGCCGTCACGCGCGCCTTCGAGCAACTGGAAGCGTGGTGCGACACCGCGCTGCCGGGCTTCCTTGAAGCGGCATAGCCTTACCCGCGCAATTCTTCGGGACGCGGCACCGTTTCGTTCCCCTGGCCGAGCGGGCGCTGCATCAGCACGGTGTCGATCCACTGGCCATGCTTGAGGCCCACCGATTCGAGCCGGCCCACGGTACGGAAGCCGAGCCGTTCATGCACGGCTACCGAGCCCGCGCCTTCGCCGCTCCGGGTCAGCGCCACCACGGCCACCATCTGACGCCACGGACCAGTCTCGCACCGGGCAATCAGTTCGGACAACAACGCGCGGCCCAGGCCCGCTCCGGTATGGCGATGGTCGATATAGATCGAGTCTTCGATGGCAAAGCGATAGGCGCTGCGGGCGCGGTAGCTCGACGCGTAGGCGTAGCCCACGATCTCGCCATCGCGCTCGGCCACGATATACGGCAGCCCCTTGCGATGCACCTCGGCCATCCGCGACTGCATGTCGTCCACGCCAGGAACAACTTCCTCGAAGGACGCGCGGCCATGCTGCACGTGGTGCGCGTAGATGGCGTGGATGGCGGGCACGTCGGCGGCGGTGGCGTCGCGCAACTGGAAGGGGTGGCGGAGGGGGGCGGCGGCAGCGGAGGACACGATGGTTCTTGGCAGGAAAACACCACGGCGGGATGCCATGGCAATGGATCAGCGATGCGCGGCAACGCAGAGCGAGGTGCGCGCGCCACACCGAAACCTTACCGCGACTGGGGCGTGCCGGGTTGTATATGATGCGGGGATACTCAAAAGCGCAGAAATGGTGCAATCCGACGGGGGCAAACCAACGGCGTGCCCCCGAATCTGCAAGCAGGCTGGAGGAAGCCATGATCACGATCTATCACAACCCGCGTTGCTCCAAATCGCGCGAGACCCTGACCCTGGTGGAGAGCGCCGCCGAGCGTCTGGGCGAGCCGGTGGAGATCGTCGAATACCTGAAAGCGCCGCCATCGCTGGCCACGCTGCGTCAGCTGCATACGATGCTGGGCGTGCCGGTGCGCGAGATGATCCGCAACGGCGAGGACGCCTACAAGGAGCTGGATCTGGCCGACGAGGGCCTGACCGACGCCGAACTGCTGGCTGCCGTGGCCGACAACCCCATTCTGCTGCAACGTCCCGTGGTCGTACGCAACCGCCGCGCGGTCATTGGTCGACCGCCGGAAAACGTCGAGCCCTTGTTGAAGTAAATCAGCTCGCTGCGTCGCACAAATAAAACCGGCCTCCGCAACGGAGGCCGGCCGGTCAGTCAGGCGAATCGCTTCAGGCGAGTCGTCGTTTATGCAACACCCAGCCAGTGCATGGCCTCCTGACCGAAACTGATGCCGGCCAGCACGGCCAGCAGCACGAGTGCCGTGATGACGCTGACATAGACCAGCGCCTGGGCAACCTCGGCATCTTCCGTGACCGAATGATGATGAACGACGACATCGGGGCGCGCGTGCGCGCCATGTGACCAGTGTGGCCAGTGCAACTTGCCGGCAGCGTCCTTGAAGTGGAGATCGGGATGGAATCGCATGGTCACACCTCCTCGGCGCACTGTTGCTCACCCGGTGGGATCGCCGTGGGACATTTCCCCAGCGCCGTCGTTTGCACACTTCCAATATAGGAGACGCGGCGGAAATGTGGTCCCGATGTCGCGTACGCCCGACCACTCAGTCTGGCTGCGAGGCCGGAGGTGAGGAATCGCTTTCGCTGGTTTCGATGCTGGTGGCGTCCAACTGCGCCAGCCGGGTTTCCCGCGTACGCAATTCGGCGAGCATGTTGCAGAACAGCGCGCCTTGCTCGCGGGCATCGTCGAGGGCGATATGGGTGTGCGGCAGCGGGTCGTGCCAATGCGCCGGGAAGGCGGCCTTGACCGATTTCCGGAAGGGCCGGCCGGTCAGCGCGAAGCCCATCGTCTTGATGTCCAGCGCCGCCCAGCCGAACGGCGACCGGCCAGCGAAGCGCATCATGTACCAGAACATCCACGTGAAATCGAACCCGGCCGGGAACGCGATGAAGACCGGCTTGCCGGGCAGGCTCTCCACCCACTCCACGTAGCGCGGCATCACGTCCTCGGGGCGCTCCAGGTCACGCCGGCAGGCGGCCCAGGCGTCGGGCTGCGTCTTCCACCACGCCACCTGCACGGGATGGCCGGTGGCGCCGGGCAGCGTTTCGAGGTTGGCAGAGAAGGTGCCGAGCACGGTCTTGTCCGCCAGCATCGCCACGGAGGCAAACGACAGCATCGAGTGTGGGCCGGGAATCGGCCCGTCCGCCTCGACATCGGTGCTGACGTAGATCTCGGGGCGCGTATCGGGTGCCTGTTTTTTCGCCATGCGTCAGGCCGCGTCGATCAGATGGTCCGCCACAAACGGATTGTTGCGGCGTTCCTCGCCAAACGTGGATACCGGCCCGTGGCCCGGCACGAACGTCACGTCCTCGCCCAGCGGCCACAGATGCGTACGGATCGAGCGAATCAGGTCGGCGTGGTTGCCGCGCGGAAAATCCGTGCGTCCGATCGACCCGGCGAACAACACGTCTCCCACGATCGCCACCTTGTTCGGGCGCGAGAAAAACACCACGTGGCCTGGCGTATGGCCGGGGCAGTGATAGACCTCCAGCGTCTCGCTGCCGAACGTCACCGTATCGCCGTTCACCAGCCAGCGATTGGGCTCGAAGACCTCGGCATGGCCGAAACCAAAACGCCGTGTCTGCTCCGGCAACTGCTCGATCCAGAACCGCTCGTCCTCGTGCGGCCCTTCGATTGGCACGCCAAACTGCCGCGCCAGTGCCGCGGCGCCTGCGCAGTGATCCACGTGGCCGTGCGTCAGAAAGATCTTCTCAAGTGTGACGCCGTGCCCGGCGATGGCTTCGGCGATGCGGTTGAGGTCGCCGCCCGGATCGCACACGGCCGCGCGCTGCGTAGTGTCGTCGATCAGCAGCGAACAATTCTGCTGGAATGGCGTGACGGGAATGAGGAGGACTTTCATTTTTGTGCGCGATAAGGCATGCGAAATGGGGGCACTTTGCACCCAATCCGGAACGTTCGGCAGTGTTTCGGGGGTGGGCCATTGTAGCCGTCGGATATGCCGTCGGCGGTCACTGACTGAAGCCTGAAACGTTTGAATCGGACTTGAGACGATTCTCAAAGTTACATGACGATCACTTGGATTGAGCGCTGCAGCAATCGGCGCAATCCCTTGCCAGGCGGTGGATTGCGGGGAATTGACGGGCGTTTGAATGCGGTTGCATTAGATTTCGTAACAAAATCAAGGTGATAGCTTCAAACGACCGATGTTAGACTGCGCGCATGATCAGTCTGCCCCTCTTCCGTCCGGGGTCCGTGCGCACCGATGCGCCCGGGTCCAATCGCTTCCTTCGTCAATGCGCCATCATCGTGTCGGCGCTGGTGATGGCTGCGTGCGCGACGCCACCGGGGGGGGAGGGCGATACCGCGTCGGATACTTCGACTGCGCTCTCCACGCGCACGGCAAAGTCGAAGCCCAAGACCGACAAGTCCGCGGGCACGGCGACCAAGTCCGATGATCGCGGCAGCTGGAACCTCTTCGGTCTGCCGGATGACAATGCACCTTCGCAATCGTCGATCGACGGCCTGCGCGCTGACATGGGTACGTTCGAGCAGCGCGGCATGGCGTCCTGGTACGGCAAGGGTTTCCATGGCCGCAAGACTGCCAATGGCGAGCGCTTCGACATGCGTGCGATGACCGCCGCCCACCCGTCGCTGCCGCTGGATAGCTGGGTGCTGGTGCGCAACCTGCGCAACAACAAGGTGGCGGTGGTGCGGATCAACGATCGCGGCCCGTATCACGGCAACCGGGTCCTGGACCTGTCGTATGCAGCGGCCAAGCGCCTGAACTTCGTGGATCACGGTGCGACGCAGGTAGAAATTCGCCGGTTGTCGCGTACCGAAGTGGCGGCGCTGGGTCCGAACATCGAGGCTGGCGGCTCCGAGGCGGGCGACGGCAGCGGCGCGGACGACTTGCCGGAAACGGCCAGCACGCTGGTTCCGGCCAAGTCCAAAGCCAAGGCCAAGGCGAAATCCACGGCCAGGAAGCGCAAGTAGGACGTCCACGGGCGATGCGGAACGGTCAACCCTCCCTCATCGATGTCCCGGCCATCCTTCCTCAGCTTCGCATTTTCAGATTTGTCTCAAACGGCACGACGCTCCGGCGCGTGCCGTTTGTCGTTTCGACCCTCGTTTCAGTCCTCGTTACCGGCATCGTCCTCGCCGCGCATCGCCAGCGCCAGCTTGTACAGCGCATCGGTCTTGGCGCCAGTGACCGACGCCGCCAGCTTGGCGGCGCGCTTGGCTGGCAACTCGGCCAGCAACAGTTTCAGCACGCGCTGCGCCTCGGCATCGGGCGCGCCATCGTCGGCTCGTTCGGCACGGCCCGCACCCTCTATCACCAGTACGAACTCGCCTTTGCCGCGCGAAGCTTCGGCGGCCAGCCACGCTGGCGCCTCGGCCACGGTCATGACCGGCGTTTCCTCGAAGAGCTTGGTCAGCTCGCGTCCGATCAGGATGCGGCGCGTGGCCGGCAGGATCTCGGCCAGCGCAGCGAGCGTATCGGCAATGCGGTGCGGCGCCTCGTAGACGATCCAGGCATGATCGAGCGCAGCCAGCCCGGTGATGGCGTCGTTGCGGGCCTTGGGCTTGCCGGGCAGGAATCCGATGAAGCTGAAGCGGCCTTCGCCGGCTTCAAGCATGTCGCCCGCCACGGACAGCGCGGTCACCGCCGCGCTCGGACCCGGCAGCGGCACTACCTTCAGACCCGCGCCGCGCACCACTTCCACCAGCCGCGCGCCAGGATCGGAAATGCCGGGCGTGCCGGCATCGGAGACATAGGCGATGCGTTCGCCGGCCTGCAGCCGTTCGACGATCTTGCCAGCCGCTTCGCGTTCGTTGTGCTCGTGAACAGCCACCAGCGGACGTTGCAGCCCCACGCGCGACAGCAGTTGCCCGGTGTTGCGCGTGTCTTCGCAGGCGATGGCATCCACCAGGCCGAGCACGTGCAGCGCGCGCAGCGACAGGTCCGCGACGTTGCCGATCGGGGTGGCCACCACGTAGAGCGTACCGGGCGGGTAGGTCTGGCCGGCTGCCAGCTGGTTCCATTCACTCATGCTTGAGAACTTCCTTTGAATCGCTCATTCCAATCGACCACCCGCACGGCTACACAGACAGGCCAACAAACGGCCACGGCACGCGGCGCGCTGGCGGAAGACCGGGCGCTGGCCTACCTGAAGCGGCAGGGCCTGGCGCCCATCGAGCGCAATTATCGCTGCAAAGGCGGCGAGATCGACCTGATCATGCGCGCACCGGACGATACGCTGGTGTTCGTCGAGGTACGGCAGCGGGGCGGGCGCGGCTTCGGCGGGGCGGCGCAAAGCATCACGCCAGCCAAGCAGCGTCGCGTACTGCTGGCCGCCACGCATTACCTGGCCACGCTCGATCGGGTGCCACCTTGCCGGATAGATGTGGTGGCGATGGAGCCTGGGCGGCTGGAGTGGCTGCCCGGCGCGTTCGACCTGACCTCACTCGACGGGAACACCTGCGCGATGCGTGCGTCATAATGCGCGGGATTGTGCAGATGTCACACTAGACCATGAGCATTGAAAGCATCGAGCAGCATTTTCTGGACAGTGCCGACACCAAGCGGCATGCCGCCGCGTTGCTGGCGCCGCACATCGACGCCGCCGTGGAACGCATGGTGATGGCGCTGACCAGCGGCAACAAGATCCTGGCTTGCGGCAACGGCGGCTCGGCGGCCGATGCGCAGCATTTCGCCGCAGAACTGATCGGCCGCTTCGAACGCGAGCGGCCGGGGCTGGCGGCGATTGCGCTGACGACCGACAGCTCGATCCTGACCGCCATCGGCAACGACTACGATTTTTCCGTGGTGTTCTCGAAGCAGGTGGAGGCGCTGGGCCAGCCTGGCGATATCCTGCTGGCACTGTCGACATCGGGCGATTCGGCCAACGTGGTGGCGGCAATTCAGGCCGCGCACCAGCGCGATATGTCGGTGGTGGCATTGACGGGAAAGGGCGGCGGACGCATCGCCACGCTGCTCGAAGAATTCGATATCCATCTGTGCGCGCCCAGCGACCGCACGGCGCGCATTCAGGAAGTGCACCTCCTGACACTGCACTGCCTGTGCGACGGGATCGACGAAGCGCTCCTGGGAGAGGCATGACGCAGATGGCCGAGGTTATCCCGGGTTATCCACATGACTGCCCACAGGCTATGCACAGATATTGAGTGGTAGTCCACAGCCATATCCACAGGCGGGGCTGCCGGCCGTTGCGCCCGCCGCATGAAACACAGGCATTCCCTGATCCACCCCATCGGGCATTCCACCCGTTACCCAGAACCCATATACCGCATGACGAACGTGATTCCGCAGAAGACGACATCCCTGGCCCGCGCCGCGCGCACGGCCGTGACCGTGGCGGCCCTGGTGGTATCGGCCACGCAACTGGCCGGCTGCTTTCCGGTACTGGCTGGTGCGGTGGGCACCGGCGTGGTCATGGCCACCGATCGCCGGCCCACGGGCACGCAGACCATCGACCGCGGCCTGCAGCTGGAGATCGAGAGCACGCTCAGCACGCGCTACAGCAGCAGTCAGGCGCGTGTGAACACGTCGGTGTTCAACCGCAAGGTACTGCTGACGGGCCAGGCGGCCAACGCGCAGATCAAGCAGCAGATCGAGCAGTATGTACGCGGCCTGCCCAACGCGCGCGAGGTGGTGAACGAGCTTGAAGTCTCGACTTCGCCTGACTTCATGACGCGCAGCAACGACACGTACCTGACCAGCAAGGTCAAGACGCTGCTGGTGACGGCGGACGGCGTGCCGGCCAACTCGATCAAGGTCACCACCGAGAACGGCGTGGTGTACCTGATGGGTGTGCTCACCACAAGCGAGGGCGACAAGGCTACCGACGTGGCCCGCAATGCCAGCGGCGTGCAGAAAGTGGTCAAGGTGTTCGACTACGTGAGCGAAGCGGAGCGCGCCCGCCTGGACCAGGCCTCCAGTTCGCAGAACGGCAACACGGGCAGCGATGCCGTGGGTACGCCGGCCCCGGTGCAGACCGTGCCGGGCAGCCAGCCCAACGCGCCGGTCACGTCGGACGCCCCGGCCTCGATGGGTTCGTCGGGCGCCACCACAAGCCCTGTGGCTGCGCCGGTCACGTCGCCAGTGGCGTTGCCGCCGGGCCGCAACCTGCCCTAAGCTGAATCGGACAAGACAGAAAAAGTCGCCCCCACCGGAGCATCGCCATGCAGCCTTCGCCGCGTTACCTGTTGTCCTCCCGCTGGATGGCCGGTGTCGTCGCGATGGCGCTGGCGTCCCTGTCATCGATGGCGTGGGCGCAATCCCCACAACCCGCTTCGGCGCCGATGACTGCGGGGCCAGCCGATGCTGGCAAGCTGACCATCGAAGCCCAGCGTGCCCGCGTGGAGCAGGCACGCAACCAGGCCGCCTCATGCGCCGTCTGCCACGGCACCGATGGCCGCCCGCCCGCCGACAGTCCCGTGCCTCCCCTGGCCGGCCGGCCTCGTGCGGAGCTGACCGAGATCATGCTCGAGTACAAGAATGGCAAGCGCCCGGGCACCGTGATGCCACAGATCGCCAAGGGCTACAGCGACGCCGATATCCTCGCCATCGCCGCGTGGTTCGCGGATCAGAAATAGCCCATGCACAGACGCTCGGTATTGAAGGCGGCGCTGGCCGCCTCGGCCTTCGGGATGCTCACGCCCGCCATGGCCCGCGCCGCCGCACCCGCACGCGTTGTGGTGATCGGCGGCGGATATGGCGGCGCCACGGCGGCGCGCTATCTGCGCACATGGAGCCAGGGTGCGGTGGATGTCACACTTGTTGAGCCGGACGCCGCGTTCGTTTCCTGCCCGCTGTCGAACCTTGTGGTTGGGGGCTTCCGACAACTGGGCGACCTCACCATCGCCTATGACAAGCTCGCCAGCCGGCACGGCGTGAAGGTGGTGCGCGACCACGCCGCCGCCATCGACACATCGCGGCGGCAGGTCCGGCTGGCCGGTGGCACAACACTGCCCTACGACCGGCTCGTGCTGTCGCCCGGCGTGGAGATGCAACGCAGTGCGATTCCGGGGCTGGCCACGCCGGCAGGCAGCCAGTTCGTCCATGCGTGGAAGGCGGGTCCGGAGACCGAGACACTGCGCCGACAACTCGCGGCGATGCCTGACGGCGGCACCTTTGCCATCACGATCCCGCTCGCGCCGTACCGCTGCCCGCCGGGACCGTACGAGCGCGCCTGCGTGGTGGCGGACTATTTGACGCAGCACAAGCCGCGCGGCAAGGTGCTGGTGCTCGACGCCAATGCCGATATCACGTCGAAGGGCGCGCTGTTCCGCGAGGTCTGGAAAACGCGCTACGCTGGCATGATCGAGTACCGGCCCCAGCATGAGACCGTGGACCTCGATCCCGTCACGCGCACGATCAAGTTCGATGTCCAGGACGATGTGCGGGCGGACGTCATCAATATCCTGCCGCCCCAGCGTGCGGGCGCGATCGCCGTCTCCGCTGGGCTCGCCACGGCCAACGGGCGCTGGTGCGAGGTGGACTTCCTGACCATGGCTTCGCGTGTGGCACCGGATATCCACGTACTCGGCGACGCGATCCAGATCGCGCCGCTCATGCCCAAGTCCGGCACGATGGCGAGCCAGCACGGCAAGGTGGCGGCCGCCGCCATCCTCCAGTTGCTCGCCGGGCGCCAGCCAGACCCGGCGCCGCTTTATACCAATACCTGCTACAGCTTCACGTCGGCCACCGAGGCCATCCACATCGCCAGCGTCCATCGCTACGACGCCACGGAGAAGACGATGCTGACCGTACCGGGATCAGGCGGGTTGTCGACGGCGCCGTCGGCGCTGGAAGGGCAGTATGGGGTGGCTTGGGCGAGGAGTATCTGGGGGGATATGTTGGGGTGAGGCACGGGCTACGCCCCTCTCCCGCTGGTTTGCTCCCCTCTCCCGCAAGGCGGGAGAGGGGAGCAACACCCGCCACACGCATCCCCCATAGCTGTTACCCTTCCCCCTCCAGCATCCCGCCCCCAGGGATGCCGCCCCCTCCACATCATGCAACCCAAAGATCGTCTCCTTGCCTTGGCCATCATCGTGGTCTGGGGTGTCAATTTCGTCGTTATCAAGGTAGGTCTGGTTGGCGTACCGCCGATGCTGCTCGGCACGCTGCGCTTCTGCCTTGTCGCCTTCCCCGCCATCTTCTTCATTCCGCGCCCCCGCATTCCGCTGCGCATGCTCGTGGCTTATGGCGCGACGATCAGCCTGGGCCAGTTTGCGTTCCTGTTCTATGCGATGGCCGTGGGCATGCCGGCCGGGCTGGCGTCGCTGGTCTTGCAGTCGCAGGTGTTCTTCACCGTCGCCATCGCGGCGTTCTGGCTTGGCGAACCGTTGCGCTGGCACAACCTTGCCGGCATGGCGGTGGCCGCAGGCGGATTGGCGCTGATCGGCAGTGGGGCCGCACACGGGCCGGGCGGCATGACGGCCGCAGGCTTCATCCTGACCCTGTGCGCGGCGCTGTGCTGGGCAACGGGCAACATCGTCAGCAAGAAGATTGGCCCGGTGGACCTGCTGGGGCTTGTCGTCTGGGGCGCGTTGATTCCGATCGTTCCGTTTGCGCTGCTGTCGCTCTGGTTCGAAGGGCCGGGGCGCATTGTCGATGCCATGGGTCATGTGCCGGGCAAGGCGATCTTCGCTGTCTGCTACCTGGCCTTTGCCGCCACGCTGTTCGGTTACACGATGTGGGGCCGCCTGCTGACCCGCTATCCCGCCAGCAAGGTGGCGCCGCTGACGCTACTGGTGCCAGTGGTGGGCCTGGTGTCGGCGCACGTGCTGCTGGGGGAGGACCTGGGTCTGGCCCAGTGGGCAGGCGCTGCCGTGGTCATGGTTGGGTTGCTGCTGAATGTGTTCGGCAATCGACTGGGGACGGGCAGGGCCGTGGCACGGCGCTGACTTCGGGCCAATTTTGCCGAAAATTGAGGGTTAACCCGCAAATACTCGGTAAATCGCGGCGATTCCCTCCTTTTTTGTACATATCGATATCACGGCGTTGTCCGTAGCCTCGCAAATTCTTGAGGCAAAATAGCGGGCTGGCCGCATATGCCGTGGAGCCCTCACCGTTCACCGACGAGGCACTCCTCAGAAGCCCGCCCCAACGGTGGCCAGCGCGCGCCGCGCCGCGGAGATGTCCGAGCGCGGCCATTTGCCGTCCCCACGGCTCATTCAGTTTGGAGCACAACACATGAAGCAGTTTGTCATCGCCGCCGCGTTGCTGGTGGCCGGCGCGTCCGCACATGCCGCAGTCGATGCCGCCAAGGCGCAGGAAATCGCCAACAAGAACGCCTGCATGGGCTGCCACCAGGTAGACAAGAAGCTGGTGGGCCCGTCTTACAAGGACGTGGCCGCCAAGTACAAGGGCGACAAGGGCGCGCTGGCCAAGCTGTCGGCCAAGGTGAAGGGCGGCGGTTCGGGCGTCTGGGGTCCGGTGCCGATGCCGGCCAACCCAGCCATCAGCGATGCAGACCTGAAGACGGTAGTGGAGTGGGTACTGGCCGGCGCACCGGCCAAGTAAGCACGCTGCCAGCGGACGGGCCGGCCCTGGCCGGTCCGCCGCGCACCAGCCAGTTTTATGAAGCGCAGGACCCGGCGACGCACCGGGGACCGCAGGGGTCGACAGAAACCGGGTACGAATAGTACGGGAAGCAAATGAATACAAAACGACGTGAAGTGCTGCGGATGACCGCCGTACTGTCGCTGATGGCAGCCACCGGGCTGATCAGCGAGGCGCAAGCCGCCGAATGGAACAAGGCTGCCTTCGACGGCAAGAGCGTGGCCGACGTGATCAAGTCGCTCGGCGGCAGCGGCACCGAGAAAAGCAGCGCGATCCATTTCAACGCCCCCGACATCGCCGAGAACGGCGCCGTGGTGCCCGTGGCCGTGACGAGCAACATTCCGGACACCGAGCAGATCGCCATCCTCGTGGAAAAGAATCCGAACACGCTGGCCGCCGACTTCATCATCCCGGCCGGCACCGAACCGTTCGTGTCCACGCGCGTGAAGATGGGCCAGACATCCGTGGTGCATGCGGCCGTGAAGGCCGGTGGCAAGTGGTACGTGGCATCGAAGGAAATCAAGGTCACGCTGGGTGGTTGCGGCGGCTGAGGCCCGGCACCAGACAGTTCGAGCACTGATTTTCCAGAACCCTGCTGACAGGAGAAGCACATGGCAGACCCGATGCGCGTTCGCGCCACCGAAAACGGCGGCGTCGTAGACGTCAAGATTCTGATGAAGCACGACATGGAGACGGGCCAGCGCAAGGACGCCTCCGGCAAGACCGTGCCGGCCTGGCATATCCAGACCGTGACGGCCAGCTACAAAGGTAAAGACGTGTTCCAGGCCCAGTTCGGTCCGGCCGTGTCGAAGGACCCGTTCCTGAATTTCAAGTTCAAGGGCGGCGCCAAGGGCGACAAGGTCACCGTGACCTGGGTCGACAACCGCGGCGACAAGCGTACCGACGAGGCCACCATCGCCTGATCCGGCGAAGCAAGGAAGCATTATGCGGCGAGCATTCTTTCGCGCCACGGCGGCATTGGCCGCCATCGGCC
Source organism: Cupriavidus sp. DL-D2 (assembly GCF_039710735.1). Taxonomy (NCBI): domain Bacteria; kingdom Pseudomonadati; phylum Pseudomonadota; class Betaproteobacteria; order Burkholderiales; family Burkholderiaceae; genus Cupriavidus; species Cupriavidus sp. DL-D2. The sequence continues at coordinate 13,760 of NZ_JBDKXK010000037.1, forward strand.
TCACGGCCAAGGCATCGGCACAGCAGGCCCCCGCGCCGGCATCCTCCGGCAGCAAGGGCCGCGTCAAGGTGGTCTACCAGTTGTCCGAAGGCAACGATCAGGCTGTGCGCGCCATGGCCAACCTGCGCAATCACCTGAACGGCGCGCCCGACACCAAGATCGTGGTGGTGGCGTTCGGTTTTGGCGTGGATTTCCTGGTGGAGGGCGCGAAGGATGCGCGCGGCAACACGTTCGAGGCGCCCGTGGCGGCGCTGAGTTCGTCGGGCGTGGAGTTCCGCGTCTGCCGCAACACGCTGACCGCGCGCCGCATTTCCGAGCAGAACCTGCTGATGGACGCCAAGGTCGTGCAGGCCGGCGTGGTGGAAGTGGCCCGGTTGCAGTTCGAGGAAGGCTACGCCTACATCAAGCCCTGACCGGCTGTGCATGACATCCGGCAACGAGCCGCCGGATCCAACAAGACAGTGGTCCGCCCGCGCGCCAGTTGGCGCCAGGGCGAGACGACGAGGAGAAACGCCCCAATGGTTACCGAGCGCAACACCCGCCGCGCCGTGACGGCGGTGCTGGCCACGCTGGCCGCAGCCGCTGCCGTCGTGGCCGCGTCACTGTCCGGCCCTGCGCTGGCACAGGACAAGACCGCCGAGGAAATCGCCAAGTATCGGCAGATGCTGGCCGAAGGCAATCCCGCCGAACTGTGGGAAGCCGCGGGCGAAGAGCTGTGGAAGAAGCCCGCCGGTCCGAAGAATGCCTCGCTCGAACAGTGCGACCTGGGCAAGGGGCCGGGCGTGACCAAGGGGGCATACGCCGAACTGCCGCGCTACTTCAAGGATGCCAACAAGGTCATGGATCTGGAGCAGCGCCTGGCCTATTGCCGCGTGACGCTACAGGGCCTGACGCAGGAAGAGGCGCTGAAGAACCCGTTCTCGTCGGCGGGCAAGCCTTCCGATATCGAGCGGCTGGCGGCCTTCGTGACGGGCGAATCGCGCGGCATGAAGATGAACGTCCAGCTCAAGCATGCCGAAGAGAAGCGCGTCTATGCGCTCGGCCAGAAGATGTTCTACTACCGTGGCGGCGCGTACGACTTTGCCTGCGCCACGTGCCACGCGGTGGACGGCCAGCGCATCCGCCTGCAGGACCTGCCGAACCTGATGACCGAGAAAGGCGCACAGGCTGCGTACACGACCTGGCCGGCGTACCGGGTGTCGCAGGGCGAGGTTCGCACGATGCAGCACCGTCTGTACGACTGCCTGCGCCAGCAGCGCTTTCCTGAACCGGCCTATGGCTCGGACGTGATCACCGCCCTGACGATGTTTTTGGCGAAGAACGCCAACGGCGGCACGTACGATGGTCCGAACATGAAGCGCTGAGCCGGGAGACAAGAACATGAAGACACTCCACACGATGGCGCTGGTATCGATCGCATCGCTCGGCCTGATTGGCGGTGCCCATGCGCAAACTGCAGCCAAGGGTACGAAGGCCGAGAAGGCCGAGAAAGTTGCAAAGGTCACCGACGCCGACATCCGCCAGTTGATCGAATCGTCGTTCACGTCGAAGGGACCGGCCACGGTCGAGGGCGTGATCAACCAGGACGCCACGCAGAAGGCATGCAGCCAGTATCCCGACCGCACCAAGGTGCCGGCGCCGCTGGCCAAGAAGGTGGAAGCCGCCGAACTGAAGCAGGTGAAGTACCCGGCTGACAGCAACTTCATCGGCAACTGGAAGGAAGGCGAGAAGATCGCGCAGAACGGCCGGGGCATGCAGTTCAGCGACCAGGTGGGCGGCGTCAACGGCGCCAACTGCTACGCGTGCCACCAGTTGACCAAGGCAGAAATCTCGTTCGGCAATATCGGCCCCTCGCTCTACCACTACGGAAAACTGCGCGGCAACTCGCAGGACGTGGTCAAGTACACGTGGGGCAAGATCTGGGATTCGAACGCGTACAGCGCATGCTCGAACATGCCGCGTTTCGGGCATAAGGGCATCCTGACCGAGCAGCAGATCCGCGACGTGATGGCGCTGCTGCTGGACCCGGCCTCGCCGGTCAACCAGTAATGGCAACGGCGGCGCGGCGCATGCGGAGGTGGCTTGTCGCCGCCGCCATGGCGCTCACCGTTGCCCCGGCACTGGCTGCCGAGGTGGGCGAGACCATCCGCCTGCCTGAACTGAAGCTGCTCGATGGCAGCACAGTGCCCGCTTCGCACTGGGCCGGCAAGCCGGTGGTGATCGAATTCTGGGCAACGTGGTGCCCGTTCTGCGCGTTGCAGAATCCGAGGCTGCAGGCGCTGTACGACAAGACGCGCGGCACGAAGCTGCAGGTGCTGGCCATCAGCATCGACCGCGATCCGCGCGAGGCGCAGGCGTATCTGAAACAGCGCGGCTACACGTTCCCCGCGACGATGGATTCCGACGCACTGCGCCGAGCCTTCGGCGCGCGCCGGGGTTTGCCGGAACTGTACGTGCTCGACGGCAACGGTCGCGTGGTGCAGAAGGAAGTGGGCGAGATGATCGACGATGACGTGGCGGCGCTGGCCCGTTACGGCAAGCCCTGACGCATTCGAACGGATAACAGCATGAACCGACGCGAGTTCCTGCAGGTGCTGGCGGTGGCCGGCGCCGGAGGCATGACATTTTCCGGTGGCGACGCCCAGGCCGCGCAGGCGGCCGAGCGGCTCTACAACGTGCCACGCTTCGGCAACGTGCATCTGCTGCACTTCACCGATTGCCACGCGCAACTGAACCCCGTGCATTTCCGCGAGCCGAGCGTGAATCTCGGCGTGGCCGAGTGGGCAGGCAAGCCACCGCACCTCGTCGGACAGGCGTTCCTGCGCGCGTACGGCATCGCACCGGGCAGCGCGACGGCGCACGCCTTCACGTATCTCGATTTCACTGAGGCTGCGCGACGCTACGGCAAGGTTGGCGGATTCGCGCACCTCTCCACGCTCGTGCAACGCATGAAGGCGAGCCGGCCCGGTGCGCTGCTGCTCGATGGCGGCGATACGTGGCAGGGTTCGGCCACCGCGCTGTGGACGAAGGGCCAGGACATGGTCGATGCGGCGCTGCTGCTCGGCGTGGACGTGATGACGCCGCATTGGGAGATGACGCTCGGCGCGGAGCGCGTGAAGCAGATCGTCGATAACGATTTCAAGGGGCGCGTGTCGTTCCTGGCGCAGAACGTGAAGACCAACGACTTCGGCGATCCGGTCTTCGATCCGTACGTGATCCGCGAGATGAACGGCGTGCCGGTGGCCATCATCGGCCAGGCGTTTCCGTACACGCCCATCGCCAATCCGCGCTACCTGGTGCCGGACTGGACCTTCGGCATCCAGGAAGAAAACCTGCAGCAGGTGATCGATGAAGTGCGCGGCAAGGGTGCGAAGGTGGTGGTCCTGCTGTCGCACAACGGCATGGACGTGGACCTGAAACTCGCCTCGCGCGTGCGGGGTCTCGATGCCATTCTGGGCGGCCACACGCATGACGGTGTGCCGAAGCCGGTATCCGTGAAGAACGCGGGCGGTGTCACGCTGGTGACCAACGCCGGCTCCAACGGCAAGTTCCTCGGCGTGCTCGACTTCGACGTCCGCAACGGCAAGGTGGCCGATTTCCGATACAAGCTGCTGCCGGTCTTCGCCAACTACTTGCCCGCCGATCCGCAGATGGAAGCGCTGATCCGCAAGGTGCGCGCACCGTACGAGTCGAAGCTCGGCGAAGTGCTCGCCGTGAATCGTGGCCTGCTGTATCGGCGCGGCAACTTCAACGGCACTTTCGACCAACTGATCCTCGACGGCCTGATGGCCGTGCAGGACGCCGAGATCGCGTTCTCGCCCGGCTTCCGCTGGGGCACCACGCTGCTGCCCGGCCAGCCGATCACGATGGAAGCGCTGATGGACCAGACCGCCATCACCTATCCGTACACCACGGTCACGCAGATGTCCGGCACCACGATCAAGACTGTGCTCGAAGACGTGGCCGACAACCTGTTCAATCCCGACCCGTACTACCAGCAAGGCGGCGACATGGTGCGCGTGGGCGGCCTGCAATACACCATCGACCCCACCCGGGCGATGGGCCAGCGCATCACCGACATGCGCCTGGCCGGCCAGCCCATCGACGCCGACAAGACCTACAAGGTAGCCGGCTGGGCCCCCGTCGCCGAAGACGCCCGCCAGGCTGGCGGCCCGCCGATCTGGGACGTCATGGCCCAATGGCTGCGATCGAACAAGGAAGTCAGCGCCCGACCGCTGAACCTGCCGACCGTAAAAGGCATGGACGGCAACCCCGGCATGGCACCCGTTTGATCCTGCCTTGACCCCACCTCAGGTGTTGGTTCCATGCGATTGAAAGGCCGCTCGAAGTTCGGCTAGAATCGACCGCACGGGCCGATAGCTCAGCTGGGAGAGCGCTGCGTTCGCAATGCAGAGGTCGGGAGTTCGATCCTCCTTCGGTCCACCAAGCAATCAAGAGTTTTCGAGGCCTCGCGGGGCGTGAACTGAACCGCAGAAATTGGACGGTTCGAGAAGGCTAGGCTTGGAAGGGCTGGGTTCTGCATTGCACGAGACTCAGCCCTTTTAGTTTCTGTCGGATACTTTCGTGGTTGTGGTAGTGAATGTATCGCTGGATCTCACCTTGCTACCGCTCCACGCTGTCGAATTCGTTCGGGTCGAAGAACTCCGACTTGGGCGTTTTCAAAGAAGCGTTCCATCGCGGCATTGTAGCGGCAAGTACCCTTCCCAGAACATATTCCGACGGCCCTCTTCGCATATGAGCCGTCGATAGGCGAACATCCGATATTGTCGGCCCTGCTTCGAATGCAGCAGAGGCCGTTCACCACGTTTAAGGTGTGAGAGCGCCTTCTTCAGGATGCCGCCGACCTGGCCAGACCAGATCAAAGGCGGAGAGTATGTAGCTTTGCCAGGCGACGATCTCGCCGTTGTACAGATTCATGATCGGCGACAGGCACAACTTCCCCGCTCCACGTTGTATCTGATTACGTTCGCTACCCATTACTCAATGATTTATCCTGCCCTAGCAGTTGGTAACTCAAACAGCGCGAACGCCAAGTATACATCTCAAGACCATAAGTACAGCCGCCCACGTGAGGACAATACATGAGACACGGTCTCGCTTCGGTCGCCCCACGTCGCAACACTTACCTCTCTAATTAGCCGTTCAACATGAAGCTCTTATATGGCTTGTCGTCGATGCCAGCCTTGGCGAGAAAAGATGACCCTTCAGTGGATTGATTGGCGCCCGAGATTGACGCCAACGAATATTCGGATTTGAAACCCTTGGCGATAACTCCCCTCTCGCGGGGTATGCAGAATTTATTAAAATCGTACAATAATATGCATTAAAGTTCATTGGGGAGTGCAAGACTGGTATCTGTTCAACAACGCTGCATATTGATTGTTCGAGATAGAAGATGCCATAGGTATTTCTCCAGTATAAAGATGCGTCTAAATTTGTCATGCATCGCCACGTTTTTTTGTCCATACCTTTCATCGATCGGCTCGTGCTTTATAAATTGCTTTCCATAATATATCTTTAACATGAACGAAGACATTAAATCCGCAATTAAGAGTGGAGACCTGATTCTTTTTTTGGGAGCGGGGGCATCAAAAACGAGCAGAGATCGCTCGGGGAAATTGTTGCTAGATGGCTACCAGTTGGCCGCACAACTAGCCAAAGAGGCATCTCTTCCTTATTCCGACGAAAATTTGACTGTCGTTTACTCTGCTGTTCGAAATAAGCTTCAATCGCGGCTAGATGTCTTTTTGGAATCTTGTCTACGGCACGCGCGGCCCTCAAGCGAATATTTAACGATCGCCGAATTCGTTTGGCGAAGAATCTACACGCTCAACATTGACGACGCGCTCGATACGGCGTTGATAAAAGTGTCGAATCAAAATGTAGAGAAATTCATTGCCAACGACAATATTAAGGATCAAGATCAATTTTTTAGCAGACTGGATTATATTAAGCTCAATGGATCAATCGATCGACTTTCCGATGGAATAATATTTTCGCCAGCGGAATACGCCAAGGCCACCGCTCGGACCATGCCATGGTACGAGCAATCAGCATCTGATTTTTTGGGCCATCCTTTTCTTTTTATCGGCACAGCTCTTGATGAGCCACTCCTAAAATACCATATTGAACGGTATAAGGAGTTGCATGGAAAACAGGCAGGAATTAGTTTCGTCATAACCCCAAGTGCAACTGAAATTCAGAAGCTCGATCTACTCAATTATAATATCCATCACGTATCTGGTACTCTCGAAGATTTCACAACGTGGTTGAAGGGGGAGTTTCCCAAGCCGCCAACGATGAAAGATGTCGCTATAGCAAATGTTCCTCAACTTGCCGCGATACTTGGGAATGGCGAAAACAAGAAAGGGTACGCGGAGCTTTTTGAAGGTGTCACGCTTGTCCGTCGGAGTTTACTGGTCTCCGGTGGAGAATTGATTCAATCCGATCAAATTAGAAACTTCTACAAAGGATTTTATCCGACTTGGTCAGATATTTTGATGGAGGTCCCTGCGGACCTGGAGGTGTTGGACGTTGTTGTTGCTGCCATCACAAATATTCCATCGTCCCAGCCGCTGCTTCCCATCATTGGGCCAGCTGGATCAGGAAAATCTACCATCCTGATGCAAGCGGCATTGCGGCTTTCCGAAATTTCGGGGCATGCGGTCTATCATCTGTCTGAACCCTTAGAGGATCTTCCTGGGACCCTAAAGGCAATTGAAGAATCTAGCCCTGAGAGCATCTCGTCCATATTTGTGGCGATCGACAACTTAGATGCGAGTGCGGATGATATTAATGCGGCATTTTCCATTGCCAGCTTTCCGAGAATCAAAATATTTGGTGCCGAACGCGAAAATATTTGGAGTAGAAGAGCTTCCGGAAAATTGCGAAATTTGACAATTCAGCCAATTTTTATTCGAGATTTTAGCGAAAAGGATGCGGTTGCTATACTCGATAAAATTGAAAAATATGGATCGTGGACGCGATTGGCACAATTGAAGCCAAAGGAGCGCCTCAATGAGCTGATGGTTCGGGCGAGAAAACAGTTATTGATCGCGATGTGGGAAGCAACGGCGGGTAGGGGATTCGAGAAGATTGTCGAAGACGATTACACCTCCCTTCGATCTGACGACGAGCGCCTATTTATGCTGATAGTCGGGTTAGCAACCGTAAATCGTGCGTCGGCCTCCGAAGAGTTGATTAAACGGGCGCTGATCAGTGTTGGACTTCTTGGGCAACTTCCGTCCTTTGAGCGGAATTTGGCTGGCATTGTGCTACATGACCATGCGAAATTCTCCGTTAGGCATCCAGTTTATGTTCACCACTTGATTGACCACGTAGTCGATCCGAATATGATGGATCGTGCAACGCGCGGCCTTCTCGCCGCGTTCTCCCAGTACTCTTCCCCTGTTATCAAACACATAACTAAGAAGGAAGCGCGGATTTATAAGGGAATCATAAATCATAACTTCCTTCGAATGGCGTTGAAGGGGAAGAAATCCTTGATTATAGGACTCTATAAATCGCTCGAAAAAAATTCGAGCAGGATGGCCTTTTCTGGCTGCAATATGGACTTGCTCACCGGGACTTCGGAGAGCATCCGGAGGCGTTAGAGAAATTGCAGACAGCTTGCGATGCGTACCCCATGGCACATACTGAGCATGCGCTTGCACAGCAATTATTGATTGTCGCTCCAAAGTCTATGAGTGAAGCCGTCGCGATGAATTATCTGAATGAGGCTAAAACCATTTTGCGGCGCCTGGATCAAAGTCTCACAAATGATGATGTTTATCCAATCGTGTCCCTTGCGGAAGGCGATGTGCGGGTAGTTCGTCGCTTCCAAGGGGATGACGCCGGACGGAAGCTGGCCGGAACCTACGTACAGGAGCTAGCCGTGCGATTGCGGAGACTTCCGAATGAGCCCAGCCTTCGGGGCGTTTGGGAACGACTATCGAACTATGTCGCGACTGGGATTTGGACGGAAGGTCAAAACGAATATAGATCCGAGTATTGAAGAGAGGAGGTGAAGCGCGCCTTCCCATGTAGCGGCTGGTCACCCTTGGGGCGGCAGCCCCCTCGGGCGCGCATTGCTATCGCCACTTGGATGCAGATTTATTCCGGAAGGCTATCGAATTCCGTTTGCAATCGATTACTTGCGATTGTGCAAATGCGATTCGCAATGCAGAGGTCGGGAGTTCGATCCTCCTTCGGTCCACCAGATACCTGAACCGCATCCATCCCGCCGGAGATCGCATCTCCGGCCCGACGCCTCCCTCGTGGAGGCGTTTCTGTTTGTGGGGGCGATGACAGGAAGTGATACCGTGTGACTCTCGTTCAGCTTCCCGGCGCACCATGTCCGCTCAGCAAGCCCCGCTTCCCCCGCGCACCGAAACCACCGACCCCGAAGCCCGCCACCTAGCCGGCCGTCGTTCTACCCTCGTCAGCGTCGTCGTCAACATCGTACTGACCGCCGCGCAGGGTTTCATCGGCATCGTCGCGGGTTCGCAGGCGTTGGTTGCTGACGCGCTGCACTCGCTGTCCGATCTGGTTTCCGATTTCGTGGTGCTGTTTGCCGGGCATCACAGCCGGAAGGGGGCGGATCACGATCACCCTTATGGGCATCATCGGTTCGAGACGGCGGCATCGTTTGCGTTGGGCGTGTTGCTGCTCTCGGTGGGTGTGGGGATGTTGTGGGCGGCCGTGGGCAAGATCGAGCATCCCGATGGCGTGCAGCCGGTGCAGGCCGTGGCGTTGTGGGTGGCGCTGGGGGCGCTGGCTTCCAAGGAGCTGTTGTTCCGATACTTGCTGCGGGTGGCGGAACGGGTCAGGTCGAGCATGCTCGTGGCCAATGCCTGGCATGCGCGATCGGATGCGGCGTCATCGCTGGTGGTGGCGCTGGGTATCGGCGGCAATCTGCTCGGCTATCACGTACTCGATCCCGTGGCGGCAATTGTCGTGGGGTTGATGGTGTCGCGGATGGGTGTGCGATTCGGCTGGGATGCGATGAGCGATTTGATGGATCGTGCCGTCGATGAAGACATCGTTGCCGAATTGCGTTCCACGATGCTGGAAACACCGGGACTACTGGGTCTGCACGATCTGAAGACGCGCAAGATGGGCGACATGATTCTGGTCGACGTGCATCTGGAAATTCCTGCGGACCTGACCGTCGAGCAGGGGCATGCGATTGCCACGGAGGCGCGGCGTCGGGCGATGGAGCGGGATGACGTGCTTAACGTGATGACGCATGTCGACCCAGTGCGAGCGGTGTCTTTGGGCAGTTGATCTGCGCTGTCGGCAGTTTTCAGGGGCCTGTCAGTTTTTTTGTGTGCAGGACAGCTAGAGGCTTGCC
>NZ_JBDKXK010000038.1:0-107025 GCF_039710735.1 Cupriavidus sp. DL-D2
AACAGGTGTTACCTATGTGTCCGGGCTATACATGCGGGAGAGGGGATGGGGTTGAGGGCAAGCGCTTCACGCTGCGATAGATGCTTCAACATAGCGACGCCCGGCCCCCTCACCCCCACCCCTCTCCCACTTCATGGGAGAGGGGAGCCCATAGCCACTGGCGTCGGCTTCAGCAGACCACAAAAAACTACGGCTGAAAGCGTTCGACAGACGGCACTTCACCGCTGCCGCTGTAGCCACTGATCATCAGCACGCTGCCGTCGACAAGCAACACGGCCTGGCCCGCACCGCGGCCGTCAGACATCGGCGTGCCGGCAGTCCACGTATTGGTGTCGGGGTTGTAGATCTCGGTCGACGTCGCGCGGACACCGCCCGATGTGGCGCCGCCCGCAACCAGCACGCGTCCGTCAGCGAGCGTCGTGACTGTCGGTATGGTGCGCCGCTCCTGCATCGTGCTGGCGGTCCAGGTGGATGTGGACGGGGTGTAGCGCTGGGCGCTGGTCGAGCCGTCGGCCATGACGAGAAACGAGCCATCCGCCAGCCGAGCGGATAGGGTCACGTTGCCCAGGATGGGAAACGCCTCGGGCGTCGTGCCGCTATCGTCAATGGCGATACGCTCGGCGGTATTGACAAAGCCGCTCCCGTTCACGCCCCCCATGAGCAATACGTTGCCACCGGGGAGCAGGCCCGCAGCATGCTGCGCACGAGGAACTGCCGATGTCGTGGTCATCCGTGTCCACGCATTGGCAACGGGATCGAAAAGCTCGATGCTGTTCCGGAAGACGGTGCCGCCGTTCCCGTCATAGCCACCTGCAATCAGAACCTTGCCGTTTTGCAGCAGCGTGGCAGTGTGGTTCTCGCGTGTCTCGCTCATGTTGCCGGCGGGCGTCCAGATGCCTGTGGCCGGATCGTACAATTCGGCGCTGTTCACAGCGATAGAAAAGACGGCCTCGCCGCCCACGACAAGCACGCGGCCATCGGGCAACAGCGTGGCAGTGTGCCCGCTGCGCGCGGACTGCATTGCGCCAGTGAGTATCCACGTATTGATTGCCGGATCGTAGATCTCGGCCCTCGCCGTACTGCCACCGCCTTGGAACCCGCCGGCTACAAGCACGCGTCCGTCGTTCAGGCGGGTGGCCGTGAAGTAATGCGCAGGCACGAGCAGCGGCGCTGCAGTGCTCCACGTCCCCCGCGAGGTGACCGTGATCCGCACCTGCGCCTGTACGCTGCCTGCCGCGTTGCTGCCGGTAATGGTGTAGACGCCCATCGACTGCACGGCAGAAGGCGTGCCACTGATGACGCCCGTCGCGGTGTTGAGGCTCAGCCCGGCAGGAAGGGAGGGCGATACGCTGAACGTGCCGATGGGCCCGCCGGTGGCCACTGGGGCATTCGGCGTAATCGGTTCGGTCGTGACATAGAGGGCGGACGTCGTGGTGAACGTCAGGCTCGCGGGTGCAACCAGGGCGGCCTGCACCGTAATCTGCAGCGTGGCGGTGGTGCTTCCGGCCGCATTGCTTCCCGTGACAACGTAGGCGGCAGCGGGCGTGATAGCGGTAGGCGTGCCGGTGATGGCCCCGGTCTGCGCGTCGAGCAAGAGGCCGGCCGGCAACGCCGGGGTGACACTGTAGGTGGTGATCGGGCCGCCGCCACTCGTCGGCGTGTTGGCGGTGATGGCCGCGCCGGTGGAGTAGGTGACCGTGGCTTCGCGATAGGTCAGCGCAGCCGGCGCGGACGCCACGCCGCGCACTTCAATCTGCACACGTGCGGTGGCGGTGCCCCCAGCGTTCTGCGCCGCCACCGTATAGATGGCAGAGAGGCTCGCCGCAGTCGGTGTGCCGCTGATAACGCCCGTGGCAGCATCGATCGAAAGGCCAGCGGGTAGTGCGGGCGTGATCGTATAGCGCTCGACGGCGCCACCGCTCGCCGTGGGACGATTTTCCACAATCGCGGTGCCTACCTGATAGGAGGCAGACGTCATGCTGTAGGTCAGGCCGGCGGGAGGAGGCGGCGCCGCGTCGTCATCGCCGCAACCCGTGAGAAAGCACGCGAACATCAACGAGAGCAGCAGGGCGAACAGACGCTCGCGGCAGGCGGTGGGAAATGAGGCGAAGTGGCAAGACATGGACCGTACCCGGATTTATCAATGTGTACCGTCCCGTCGCGATCTGCGAGGGCGGCCGTCCGCAATGCTGGGACTTGCGCGCGATTGTAGCGGTGTGCGCGAACCGCCGCGTCCCTATTTCGAGCGACGGTACAAAGGGGCTAACGACGTATCAGGGAAAACGCTGAGTTTGCATACGAATGCAAGAAAGTTAGTCTGCATACGTATGCAAACCCCACAACGGAAATCCTCATGATTCGTTACCTCAAGCGTGGCCGCGACGTGCAAGCGCGTGCCGAAGACGACACCGCCGTGCGCAATACGGTCGAAGGCATCATTCGCGATATCGAGTCGCGTGGCGATGCTGCCGTGCGCGAGTACAGCAAGAAGTTCGACAACTGGGAGCCACAGGACTTCCGGCTGTCGCAGGCCGCCATCGAGCGCGCGATGAAGAGCCTGTCGGCGCGCGAGCTGGAAGACATCCGCTTTGCACAGGCCCAGGTCCGCAACTTCGCCCAGATCCAGCGCGATTCCATGCTCGACGTCGAGGTAGAGACGCGTCCGGGCGTGTTCCTCGGTCATCGCCACGTACCGATCAACGCCGTGGGCTGCTACATCCCCGGCGGCAAGTATCCGCTGCTGGCCTCCGCGCACATGAGCGTGCTGACGGCCAAGGTGGCGGGCGTCAAGCGCGTGGTGGCCACGGCGCCGCCGTTCCATGGCGAACCGCACCCGGCCATCGTCGCGGCCATGCACATGGCGGGCGCCGATGAAATCCTGGTGCTCGGCGGCGTGCAGGCCGTGGTGGCCATGGCCGTGGGTACGCCATCCATCGCGCCGGTGGACATGCTGGTGGGTCCGGGCAATATGTTCGTGGCAGAGGCCAAGCGCCAACTGTTTGGCCGCGTCGGCATCGACCTGTTTGCAGGCCCGACCGAAACCCTGGTGATCGCCGACGATTCGGTCGATGGCGAAATCTGCGCGGTGGACCTGCTGGGCCAGGCCGAGCATGGCCTGACCTCGCCAGCGGTGCTCCTCACCGACAGCGAAGCACTGGCGCATGCCACGATGGCCGAGGTGGAACGCCAGCTCAAGATCCTGCCGACCGCAGGCATCGCGGCCAAGGCGTGGGCGGATTTTGGTGAAGTCATCGTGTGCGACTCGCGCGAGGAAATGCTGCAGAAGGCTGACGAGATTGCCTCCGAGCACGTGCAGGTCATGACCCGCGATCCGGACTGGTTCCTGAACAACATGAGCAACTACGGTGCGCTGTTCCTGGGCCCGCGTACCAACGTGGCCTTTGGCGACAAGGTCATCGGCACCAACCACACGTTGCCGACCAACAAGGCAGCGCGCTATACGGGCGGCCTCTGGGTGGGCAAGTTCCTGAAGACCTGCACCTTCCAGCGCGTCACGACCGATGCGGCCAGCGCCGAGATCGGCGAGTACTGCTCGCGTCTCTGCCATATGGAAAACTTCGCCGGTCACGGTGAACAGGCCAATATCCGCGTGCGCCGCTACGGCAATCGTCCGGAAGTGCCCTGGTACGAGCCGGTTCCGGCACTGGAGGCGTAATCGTGACGTCCGCACTGCCAACCTTCGGCGGGTTTCGCCTCGACGGCAAGCGGGCGCTGGTCACGGGCGGCGGGCGGGGCCTCGGCCTCGCCGCCGGGGTGGCGCTGGCCCAGGCGGGTGCGGCGGTCACGCTTGCCGCGCGTTCGGGCGACGAGCTGGAGGCAGCCTGCGCGGCCATCCGCGCGCAGGGCGGCCATGCCGACGCCATGGTGCTCGACGTCACTGACTCGCGCGCCGTGGCGCGGGAAATCGCCAACCGTCCGCCGTACCAGATCCTCGTCAATAACGCGGGCATGAATCGTCCCCGCCTGCTCACCGAGACGCCGGACGAGGACATCGATGCGGTCTTCGCGCTGAATGTGAAGGCCACGTTCTACGTCTGCCGCGAGGTGGCGCGCAGCCTGCAGGCGGCGGGCCTGCCGGGCTCCATCATCAATGTCTCGTCGCAGATGGGGCATGTGGGCAGCCCGCGCCGCACGCTCTATTGCGCGAGCAAGCATGCGATGGAGGGCATGACCAAGGCACTGGCCTGGGAACTGGGCCCGGCGGGTATCCGCGTCAACACGTTGTGCCCGACGTTCATCGAGACCACGCTGACCGCGCCGATGTTCGAGGACCGGACGTTCCGCAACTTCGTGCTGGAGAAGATCGCGCTCGGACGCCTGGGGCGCATCGACGAAGTGATGGGGCCGGTGGTGTTCCTCGCCAGCGACGCATCTAGCCTGATGACCGGGAGCGCGCTGATGCTCGACGGCGGGTGGACCGCGGCATGAAGAAAGTCACGGCCCATGACGTAGCCCGGCTCGCGGAGGTTTCGCAGTCAGCGGTCAGCCGCACGTTTACGCCGGGCGCGAGCGTGGCACCGGACACGCGCGAGCGTATCGAGAAAGCCGCGCGCAAGCTCGGGTATCGGCCCAACGCCATCGCACGCAGCCTGATCACCCGGCGCAGCCGCATCATCGGCCTGGTGATGAGCTATCTGGAGAACCAGTTCTATCCGGTGGTCATCGAGCGGCTCTGCCAGGCGCTGCAGCAGGACGGCTATCACGTGCTGCTCTTTATCAGCCAGACCGAAGACGCCGACGAGGTGCTGACGGACATCCTGCAGTACCAGGTGGATGGCATCGTCATGGCCTCGACCTCGCTCTCGTCAGCGCTTGCCAGCGACTGCCAGAACGCCGGCATCCCCGTGGTGCTGTTCAACCGGGTAGCGCAGATGGGTGCGATGGGCGCATACGCCACCAGTTCGGTGACATCGCAAAACCGGGATGGTGGCCGCATGGTGGGAGAACTGTTGCTGCGCACTGGGCATCGGCGCATTGCCTGGCTGGCCGGCGCGGAGAATGCGTCCACCAGCCGGGATCGCGAAGCGGGATTGCGCGATGCGCTGGAAGCGGCCGGAATGCCGCTGCACGCGCGCGCCGTGGGCCACTATGACTTTGCCGAAGCCCGCCGCGCCGTGCTGGCGATGTTCAAAGACCCGGCCAATCGCCCCGACGCCTTGTTCTCCGCCAACGACCACATGGCCATCGCGGCGCTTGAGACCCTGCGCACCGAACTCGGGCTGGAGGTGCCGCGCGACGTATCGGTAGTCGGGTTCGACAACGTCCCTCAGGCGGCCTGGCCGTCGTTCCATCTCACGACCGTCCAGCAGAACATCGACGAAATGGTGGATGCCACGCGCAACCTGCTATTCGACCAGATGGGCGGGCAGATCATGGCGCGCAGCGTGGATGTGCCCTGCGTGCTGGTGGAACGAGGCACGGTAGGCGTGCGGGACGGTCAGGCTGGACGGAAGCCAACCAAGTCCCGCAAGACGCCTTGATGCATTGTCGTGGTCACGCACTGCGCCACGTCCGGTCCAGCACCATCCGGTACGAGAAACGCTCGGCCGGATGGATCGACCAGGCCATCTCGATCAGGTTGCCGCTGGCATCGCGATACTGGCGGTTGATCCACAGGCCGGCCGCACCGGGCGGCATGTCGAGCAGTTCGGCAATCTCGGCGGGCAGTGCCGCGGCGTGGATCACCTGCTCGATGCGCGAGACCGATACCTGGAACTGCTTCTCGATCAGGTGAAAGACGGAAGCCTCGATGTCCTGTTCGGCCCCACGTACACCCCGATAGTCCGGATGCACCCACACCTCGTTGTAGCAGATGGGCGTATCGGCATCGTCGCCGGTGCGCACCCCCCGGATCACGAGCCATAGCTGCCCGTGGTACGGCTGCAGCGCGGGGTCGGCATCGTTGCCCACCTCTCGCAGGTCGCGCGACAACACCCGCATGCGCGTGGTGGCAGCGTATTGCAGCAGGTCGCCCACCTGGCCGACGGCCAGTTCATAGCCCTGCTTGGCACGCGCCGCCGTGACCACCGTGCCGATGCGCGGCGTGCGCTTGATCAGTTCGAGCCGGACCAGACGCTCGATGGCCGCGCGCACCGTATGGCGGCTTGCGCCGAACTGCTTGCACAACTCCATTTCGGTCGGGAGCTTGCTGCCTACCGGATATTTTCCCGATTCGATTTCCGCGCGCAGGCTCCGCGCGAGCGCGAGATAGCGCGGGCTGGCGTCGGTGCGCTCGTGCGGGACCGCGTCGGCAAAGTCATCGGGGAGGGGGCGGCCTTGTTCCATGAATCGCGTGGGCAGCGTCAGGTGAGGGATGGGAGTGGAGCATAGCCGGGACGCGTCATGGCGGGCAAGCGCTGTCATTGGCCGTGGCGACGGGCTTCGCACGGTCGCCCCAGAACAAGAGCCCGGCCGCCAGCACCGGCACACCCGCCAGTGCCAGATAAGCCAGACTCAGGCTGTTTACGCGCTGCGCGAAATAGCCGAAGGCGGCCGGGCCGGATACCACGCCAAAATACGTGCAGAACAGCGCGCCGCCGGTGACCGAAGCCACCCGCCCAGGGGGCGCCAGTCGCGCAACCTCGCCCAGATAGACGCCGTTCCAGCCGATCGCCGTCGCGCCGAGCAGGGCAGCCACGAGACAAAGCGGCACCAGCGTCCACTGCGCCGTAAAGAGGCCGGTTGCCACGGTGGCCGCGCACATCAGCACGGCCAGCAGGATCAGCACGCCGCGCGGCGCGCCTGCGCGGTCGGCAAGATGGCCCCAGGCGATGCGGCCCGCAATGCCTGCGCCCTGCGTAATCGCATAGATCAGTCCGGCCTGCGTCAGCCCGATGCCGATCTCGGTCGTCAGATACACCATCAGATAGCCGCTGACCGATAGCTGGCACGCCGAAAACAGCACCGAGACCGCTGCCATCGAACGCAGGCGGCTGTCGCCCAGCACATCGCGGAACATCTGGCGCAGGTTCGCCGCCACGATAAAACGGCCGGTCGCGGCATCGTCGTACATGGTGCGCAATGGCTGACTCAGGATGGCGATGGCAAGCGCCGCCGCAGCCAGCGCGCCAAAGGCGGCCTGCCAGGAGAGGAAGGCGGCCAGCAGCGGCAGCAGCGCGCCAGCCAGCAGGCCCCCGAGCGGTACGCCGGTCTGCTTGAGCGAAAAGACAAACCCCATGCGGCTGGCCGACGTGGTGCGCGCCAGGATCTGCGAACTGGCGGGCGTGATCGGGCCGTAGCCCAGCCCGCTGACGAGCGCGGCCAGCGGCCGCAGTTCCGGCACGCCGGTGGCCAGCATGCCAAGCGCCGCCGCCTGGGCCAGCAGGCCAAGCTGCGAGGCGCGCACCGGCCCCCACGCCTCGACGATGCCCGCACCCGCCAGGCTGCCGGCCATGCCGCCCAGGTAGACCAGTGACAGGAACAGACCGACGCTGGCCAGTGCCACGCCCGGCATCACGGGTGCCAGCACGGCAAAGGCCAGCGTGGCGGCAGTCGCCAGCATCTGGATGGCCAGCGTGCTGGCCAGTGTGAGTGCCGGACGACCGGGCGAAGACTGGCCAAGGGTCATGAAGCGTGACGCTTGTCGAAGTCCCACACGGATTCGAAATCCATCAGCGTGTTGAAGCGCGGGAAGTCATAGAGCTTGTCCCCGATGCCCAGCGACGTGCGGTTGGCCTGCAGGTGGCCGTAGACATCCTCCAGCGCCTTACCCATCGCCAGGAAACCGACGGCCGGATAGATCGCGATGGCGAAGCCCATCTGTTCCAGCGTCTCGGCGGGGAGTACTGGCGTGCGGCCGGTCTCCACCACATTGACCAGCAGCGGCAGGTCGAAGGTGCGGCCGATGATTTCCAGCTCTTTCTCCGATTCGGGCGATTCCACGAAGAGGATGTCGGCCCCGGCTTTTGCATACGCTTCGGCGCGGCGCAGCGCTTCGTCGAGTCCCAGCGTCGTGCGCGCATCGGTGCGGGCCAGGATCATGAAGTCGCGGCTTTCGCGCGCTTCCACGGCCACCTGGATCTTCTTGACCATGTCTTCCATCGGAATCACGCGCCGTCCCGGCGTATGGCCGCATTTCTTCGGGAATTCCTGGTCTTCGAGCTGGATCACGCTGGCACCGGCGCGCTCGTAGCCCCGCACGGTATGTGCGACGTTGAGCAGGCCACCGTAGCCGGTATCGCCGTCGCAGATCATTGGCACGGTGGCGGCGGAGCAGAAGGCGCCCACGCGGTTGACCATGTCGGTGTAGGTGGCCAGGCCTGCATCGGGCAAGCCCAGGTACGACGCCACCGTGCCATAGCCGGTCATGTACAGGCAGTCGAATCCCATGCGCGTGGCAATGCGCACCGAGACCATGTCGAACACGCCGGGTGCGGCAATCAGGCGCTTGCGTGCCAGCAGTTCGCGCATCGACGGACGGGCGGTGCCCTGGGAGGGAGTGGTGTTCATCAGGCGGCTTCCTTGACGGGATAGATACGGAGCTTCATACCATGGGCGTTGGCCAAGCGGGCCTCGAATGCGCGAATTTGCGGCGTGATGCCGATGCCGCGAAATCCGCCGCGCACGCAGGCCGCATCCACATCCTTGTAGGCATCGAGCCATCCCAGCGGCAGCGGCTGGGCCTGCGGCAGCGAGAGCCACAGGCGGAACAGATGCCGCTTGCGCTCGGGTTCAGGGTGATCTTCGTACTCGGTGCGCGAGTGCAGGACGATATGGTTGTTCAGCAACTGGATATCGCCCGGCTGCAGGTCCATGTCGTAGCACAGGTCTTCCCGTGCGAGCAGCGTATCGAACAGGTCCAGCGCCTCGGTCTGCTCGGCGGACAAGCGCGGCACATCGGGAAAGGTGGCCTGCGCGCCCTTGATGTGATTGCGGATATGGCGGCACGCAAAATGCCCGTCGCGCACGCCAAAAACCGGCGCGGCATACCACGGCGTTTCCTCGGGTGCCTGCTCGCCTTGCCGGCTGAAGACCAGCGGCTTGTAGAGTTCAAGAGCCAGGTCCGGACGCAGGCGCACCATCTCGTTGTGCGCAGCAATCGAACTGGTGATCAGGCTGGAACCGCCCGCCTTGGCGGTGCGCACGCAGAACAGGCCCACCATGTCGCTGCCGTCGGCATGGAAGTCCAGGCCCGAGCGCGTGTTGTAGCCACGGCCCGTACCGGAGCGATAGGTGCCGCCCGCATCGCGCACGTCCGACACGAACTGGCTTGACTTGCCCTGTGGGCGCGGCACGCCCAGCAGCAGGCCGATCCCCCAGAATAGTTTGCGCAACGCATCGGCATCCCAGCGATCAACCGGAAAGCCGCGCAGCAGCTTGAGGCCAAAGCCGCCCTGCGTCTCGTCGATCAGCGCCACCAGCCGGCGGCGCACGCGGGCGTCGAGCGGGAAATCCTCGATGGACATGTCGAACATGTCCTTGCCGGTACCCAGCGCGTGGCGCAACGCGTGTTCGAGCGCGGCAATCTCATCGGCATCGAACACATGGATCCAGCGCTGGTCGCGTTCCATGTCGGCGCGGGTCCAGCCACCCGGCACGGGGCGGATCGTGTCGATGGAGGGCGTTTCGTTCGTGGTCGTATCCATATCCGCTTGTCTCACTCCGCTTGCAGGTTGACTTCCCTGGCCAGGCGCTGCCAGGCCTCGAAATCCTTCTTCACCTGGACGTTGAACTCGTCCACCGACTGGGCCACGGGCGTGGCGGCCTGTTCGGCCAGGATCTCCTTCATGTCCGGCGCCATGACGATGTCGTGCACTTCCTTCTGCATGCGCTCCAGCGCCGCTTTTGGCGTCTTGGCCGGGGCATAGAGGCTGTACGAGGTATAGACCTCGAAATCCTTCATGCCCGATTCGATCATGGTTGGCACGTTGGGCAGGACAGGGGAGCGCTGCGCGCCGGTCTGGGCCAGCGGGCGCAACTTGCCGGACGTGATGAACGGCTTGGCTGTGAGCACGCTGGTCACGCCCACCGTGGTCACGCCGCCGATCACGTCGGTCATCAGCGGCGAGCCGCCCTTGTAGGACACATTGACCATGTCCAGGTGCTGGTACTTGTTGTACATCTCGCCGACCAGCCGGGTCATGTTCTCGGAGCTGCCGTACGAGTACTTGTCCGGCTTCGCCTTGACGTGTTTGGCGAACTCCACCGCGTTCATGGCCGGGAAGGTGCTCTGCGTGACAAACACCAGCGGCGACTTGCACACCATCGTCACGCCGATCAAATCGGTGAACGTGTCGTAGGGCATCTTCTTGTAGAGGATGGGGTTCAGCAGGTGCGTGTTCACCACCAGCACGTAGGTATGGCCGTCCGGCGCGGACTTGGCCACGACATCGGTGCCGATGATGCCGTTGGCGCCGGGGCGGTTCTCCACCATGACCGGTTGCTTGAGCCGCGGCGTCAGCCGCTCGGCCAGCCGGCGCGCCACGATGTCGGTGCCGCCGCCTGCCGAATACGGCACGACGATCCTGACTGGCTTGTCCGGGAATTCGGCTCGGGCGGGTAGGGCGAACACCGCCAGGCCAAGCGCCAGCAGCGTGAGTTTGTGGGGGGCGAACATGCGTTTGTCTCCTCTTTCCTGCGAGGTGTGATGGCCCGGCTCTGCGGCCAGACTGGCGACGTTTTGTCCGCATTGGTTATTTTGTCCGGACAAATCGTGAGACAAGCATAGGAAGCCGATCCTGAGCCTGCAAGGCGTAGCGCGTTGGGGGTTTCCCGTAGCGCGCAAATATCGACAGTAGCTAGGGGAAAACCTTGAGTTTGCATACGAATGCATGAAAGTTAGCCTGCATACGTATGCATCACCCACCCCCAGAAAAAGCAGGACGAAATGACCGATTCCTTCGATGTACACGCACTCTCTGGCGGACGCCACGTCGCCATCGTCGGCGCCGGCCTGGTGGGCGCGGGCTGGGCCATCGTGTTCGCCCGTGCGGGGTTGCACGTGAAGATGTTCGACGCCAATCCCGACATCACGCGCCGCGCCGTGCCGTTGATTGCAACGCAACTCGATGGCCTGCGCCAACACGGGTTGATCGACGAGGCGCCAGCTGACGTGCTGGCCCGCATCGCGCCCGTCGCCACACTGGCCGAAGCTGTGGACGGCGCGATCTACGTGCAGGAATCCGTGCTCGAACGCGTGGATGTGAAACGCCAGTTGATGGTGGATCTCGATGCGCTGGTCGCACCCGATACGGTGGTGGGCAGTTCCACCTCTGGCATTCCGGGATCGGCATTCGCGCTGGGCCTGTCGATGTCGCCGCGCGTGCTGATCGTCCATCCGGTCAATCCGCCGTATCTCGTGCCGGTCGTCGAACTGGTGCCGTCGCCGGTAACGGCCGCGCAGACCGTCGATTTCGCTGACGCATGGATGCGCGCGGTGGGCCAGACCGTGGTGCATGTGCGCAAGGAAGTGGAAGGCTTCGTCCTGAACCGTTTGCAGGCCGTGCTGCTGCGCGAAGCCTGGGCGCTGGTGCAGGAAGGCGTGGCGAGTTGCGAGGACGTGGACAAGACCGTGCGCGACGGACTCGGCTGGCGCTGGTCCTTCATGGGTCCCTTCGAAACCATCGACCTCAACGCGCCGGGTGGCGTGGCCGACTACGCCGTGCGGCTCGGACCGCTGTACCAGCGCATTGCGCAATCGCGGCAGCACGACACGCCGTGGGATGCCGCGCTGATCGGACAGGTGGAAACGGATCGGCGCCAGCATCTCTCGCAGACCGATCTCGAAACGCGGCGCGCCTGGCGCGATGAACGCCTCATGGCGATTGCCGCCACGCGACGCGCTGCCACGCCGCCGGGCTGAACGCCGCAACGCCGACGACATCGACATCCATATCGACATCGCAAGAAAGGCACGCAGATGCCTTCCCCTTTACAAGACTGGAGACGCCTCATCATGCAACAACGTTCCCCCCAACTCACGCGCCGTCGCCTGCTTGGCATGGCCCTGGCCCTGACCGCCTTCGGCACGTCCGCCGTCTACGCGCAGAACAACTACCCTAACAAGCCGATCCGGCTGGTGGTGCCGTTCGCCAACGCGGGCGTGACCGATACCAGTGCCCGCATCGTTGCCGAGAAGCTCGGCCAGGAGCTTGGCCAGCAGATCGTGGTGGACAACAAGCCCGGGGCCGGCGGCAATATCGGCACGCAGATGGTGGCCAAGGCCGAGCCCGATGGCTATACGCTGCTGCTCGGTTACGACGGCACGCTGGTGATCAATCCCAACGTGTATGCCAAGGTGCCGTTCGATCCGGTCAAGGATTTCGTGCCCATCGGCAAGATTGGGGATGCGCTGCTGCTCATCGCCGCCAACCCGAAGCTGGGCATCAAGAACGTGGCGGACTTGCAGAAGTACGCCAAGACCGTGCCGGGAGGCGTGTCCTACGGCAGCGCGGGCAACGGCAGCACGACCCACCTTGCCGGTGAAATGTTTCACCAGCGCACCGGGATGCCGATGACCCACGTGCCGTACAAGGGTGGCGGACAGGCCCTGCTGGACGTGGTGGGCGGCACGTTGCCCGTGACGTTTGCGGCGGTGACCGGCGCCATGCCGTTCATCAAGAGCGGGCAGGTCGATGCGGTGGCCGTGACCTCGCGCGAGCGTGCGCCGTCGCTGCCGAACGTGCCGACGCTGATCGAAGCCGGCATGAAAGACTTCGAGATCAATTCGTGGGTCGGCCTGATGGCGCCCACCGGCACGCCCAAGCCCATCATCGACAAACTCAGCGTCGCGCTGCAGAAGGTGCTGAACGACCCGGCCATGCGCGAGCGGCTGTCATCCCTGGGGATCGTCGCCACGCCGGGCACGCCCGACGCGTACGGACGCGAGATCGTGCGCGATCTGGCAAAGAACAAGGTCATCGTCAAGGCCGCCCAGATCAAGCTGGACTGAGCAAGCTGGACTGAGCAAGCTGGATTGAGTCTGACGCAGGACACCCTCACATCATGACAACGCTATTCGACAAGATCTGGGCGGCCCACGCGGTCGCCCACAACGACGCTGGCGAGGATCTGGTCTATATCGACCGGCACCTCGTGCAGGAGGTATCGAGCCCGCAGGCATTTGCCAGCATGGCCGAATCCGGCCACACGCTGCGCTCGTCGCCACGCCATATCGCGGTTCAGGATCACAACGTTCCCACTACGGCTGACCGGCTGACAAATATCCCCAATGCGGAAAGTCGCGAGCAGATTGCCACGTTGCGGCGCAATACCCAGGCCACAGGGATGCGACTGTTCGACCTGGATCACCCGCTGCAGGGCATCGTCCACGTCATCGCGCCCGAACTTGGCTATGTGCTGCCCGGCAGCACCGTGGTCTGCGGCGACTCGCACAGCGCCACGCTGGGTGCGATGGGTGCGCTGGCCTGGGGCATCGGCACCTCGGAAGTGGCGCACGTCATGAGCACGCAGAGCCTGTGGATGCGCAAGCCGCGCACGATGGGCATCGCCATTTCGGGCGCGCTGGCCCGGGGCGTTTACGCCAAGGATCTGGCGCTGGCCATCATCCACCACATCGGCACCAGCGGCGGCAACGGGTTTGGCGTCGAGTATCTGGGTCCGACGGTGCAGGGGGTGTCGATGGAAGCACGGATGACCCTTTGCAACATGACCATCGAGGCGGGTTCGCGCTTCGGCCTGATCGCCCCGGACGCCACCACTTGCGAATACTTGCGTGAGCGCGTGCAGGGTGCGGCGCGCGAACATTTCGAGCAGGCGGTGGAGGCCTGGCGCACGCTGCGCACCGACGACCCGGCGGACTACGACCGCAGCGTCGCGTTCGATGCGTCCACCGTAGCGCCGCTCGTGACCTGGGGCACCACGCCGGCCGATAGCGCCGCCATCTCCGGCAGGGTGGGCGATGGCGCGCGGCTGGACGACCCCGCCGAGCGTGGCCGCCTGGAAGAGAACCTGGCCTACATGGGCCTGGAGATCGGGCAGGCGCTGTCGTCGGTGGCGATCGACACGGCCTTCATCGGCTCCTGCACCAACGGCCGCCTGGAAGACCTGCGCGCAGCCGCCGACGTTGTGCGTGGCCGCCGCGTGGCGTCGGGCGTGCGGGCGCTGGTGGTCCCCGGATCGGGCAGCGTCAAGCGTGCAGCCGAGGCAGAGGGCCTGGCGCAGGTGTTTGTCGATGCAGGATTCGAATGGCGCGAGGCGGGCTGCTCGATGTGCATCGGCATGAACGGCGACAGCCTGGCGCCGCAGGAGCGCTGCGCATCCACCTCCAACCGCAATTTCGAGAACCGGCAAGGGCAAGGGGGACGTACCCACCTGATGAGCCCGGCCGCCGTCGCCGCGTCCGCCCTGCAAGGGCGCCTGACCGATCCCCGGGAGTACCTCGCATGAAAGCCGTCATTGCAGAAGTGGAAGGCCGCGCGGCGGTCATGCAACGGGACGACATCGACACCGATGCGATCTTTCCAGGCCGTTTCCTGCGGCTGGTGCAACGCACGGGCATGGGTGCGCACCTGTTCGCGGACTGGCTCGCGGAAGGCCGCTCCGAGGTTGCGTTCATGAAGGCGTCCTCGCCGCCGCGCCTGCTGGTGGCCCTGCAGAACTTCGGCTGCGGGTCCTCGCGCGAGCATGCGGTCTGGGCCCTGGCGGACTACGGCGTGCAGGCCGTGGTCGCGCTGTCCTTCGGCGACATCTTCCGCAACAACTGCGTGAAGAACGGCGTGGTGGCCGCCACCGTGACGCCCGCCAATCATGCGCGGCTGCTGGCAGCGCTGGCCGCCGCGCCCGACGCGCCGCTGCATCTGACAGTGGCCGACCGCAGCCTCCAGTTGCCCGATGGCAGTGTCATCGGCGTGACGCTGGCCGATGGGCACGCGGAACAACTGCTCTCCGCCGAGGACGAGGTTGACCGCACGCTGCGCCACGACGCGGCACTGCGCGAGTACGAGGCACGCGTGCAGCGCGACCAGCCGTGGCTGGCGTCGATGGACTGATCCCACTTTTTTCCGATTGATTGCTGTCTTGCTTTAAGGAGCCGTCATGGCAAATCCCATCCTTCGACAGAAACTTGCGGCCGGCGAGTTTATCGTCATCCCCGGCGTACAGGACATGATCGCCACCGTCATGACCACCAAGGTGGGCTTCGACGTCATCTATGGCTCGGGCTACTGGCTCACCGCCTCCAGCCTGGGGCTGCCCGATGCTGGCATTGCCACCTACACCCAGATGGTGGACCGCATGCGCACGATCACGCGCACTTCGAAGGCGGCGCTGATCGCCGACGCGGACACGGGCTATGGCGGGCTGCTCAACGTGCACCACACGGTGCGCGGGTATGAAGAGGCCGGTGTCACCGCCATCCAGATCGAAGACCAGGAGTTTCCGAAGAAATGCGGCCACACCCCGTTCAAGCGCTGCGTGCCTGTGGAGGACATGGTCGAGAAGATCAAGGTTGCCTCGGAAGCGCGTCAGGACAAGGAGAACTTCCTCATCATCGCCCGCACGGACGCACGCGCCAGCCTGGGCGTGGATGACGCCATGCGGCGCATGGAAGCCTATGCCCGCGCCGGCGCCGACATCCTGTTCTTCGAGGCGCCGCAGTCGGAGGAAGAGATGCGGCGCGCCTGCGAGGCGTTCGACCTGCCGATGATGGCCAACATGGCCGATGGCGGCAAGACGCCCATCCTGCCGGCGCATGTGCTCAAGGAAATCGGTTTCTCGCTGGCGATCTTCCCGGCCATGACGAGCCTGGTGGCGGCTGCCGCGATGGAGGCATCGCTGCGCCATCTCAAGGAAGCCGGCACCAGTCTTTCGCCGGACATCCCCATGGCCGACTTCAACGAGTTCTGCCGCCTGATCGGCTTCGAGGAAGTCTGGGACTTCGAGAAACGCTGGGCGCGCTGATACCGCGACGTCCAAAAAGCCATACGACCATAAGAGATCGACTGGAGGAGACCAACATGCCGATGACCCGCAACATTGAATGCCGCCGGACTCCGCGCGGCACACACCTTTTGGCCACGGCGCTGTCCGCCGCAGCGCTGGCAGCCCCTGCGAGCGCGCTGGCGCAAGCGGAGTGGAAGCCCGATCGTCCCGTGACGATCGTCGTACCGTATGTACCAGGCGGCGGCACGGATGCCTCCGCGCGCGCCACGGCCAAGCTGCTCGGGGAGCAGTGGGGCCAGCCCGTGCTGGTGTCGAACCTGCCCGGCGCCGATGGCCTGATCGGCACGCGCAAGGTGGCCGAGGCCAAGCCTGACGGCTACACGTTGCTGCTGCAGACGCCTGCCATCGTGCTAACCAAACATGCACCATCGTTCACCGGCACGGACCCGCTGGCTACGCTGGTGCCCATCACCAACATCGCGCAATCGCCCGGCGTTATCGTGGCAAACGGCAAGTTTCCGGCGACGTCGCTGCCGGAGCTGATCCAGTATTGCAAGACGGCATCCACGCCATGCTCGATGGGCACCGGTGAAAACGTGGCCAAGCTGTTCGGCCAGCAGTTGAAGGCTGAAGTGCTACCCAACCTGATCGTGGTGAACTACAAGGGCACGGCAGCCATCATCACGGACATGATCGCCAACAACGTGAACTTTGCCGTGACCGGCGTGGCCTCGGCGCTTCCGCACCAAAAGGCTGGCACGCTGAAGATCGTGGCCAATCAGGGCAACCATCGCTTCAGTGCCGCACCCGATGTCCGCACGGTAGTGGAGACCGGCATGCCCCAGTACGCCTACACCACATGGTTCGGCCTCTTCGCGCCGAAAGGCACCCCGCCGGCGGTCACGCAAAGCATCTACGCCGCCGTGCGCGAGGCCATGCGACATCCCGAGTTGCAGAAGGCGATTGCATCGGCGGGCGCCGAGCCGCTGGTGAATACCCCGGAGGAATTCGCCGCGCAGGTTCGCAAGGAAGACGAACGCTTCACGGCGCTGGCGAAACGCTTTCCGCTGAACTGAGGCGTCGCGGCCCTGCCACGCGTGGGCCGCGATGCCCGCTAGCGGCCTATGCCGAGAGTCGCTCGGTATCCGGCATGACGAATCGGTGCTCGATCAGTTCCGCCTGCGGATGGTAATAGCGCAGCGCCAGCGCAAACCGGCCCTTTGGCGCGGGTAGCCAGTTTGCGCTGCCCTCGCCGGGCTCATCGCACTGGATGTGAAGATCGAGCGAGCCATCGGCATTGCGTACCAGACCCGGTGTACGGTCGCCGATCGCATACCGCTGGATTGGATTCGCGGTGAAGAAGCGGCGGCCATCGGGCTCGAACTCGTACATCGACAGCGACCAGAACGCATTGACGGGCATCTGCGCCGGCACACGCAGCCGGTAGCGATGGGCACCATCCAGCGTCTGGCCGGCGCCGTCGGTCAGGGCGCTCGCGTAGATGGCTTCCTGACGCTCCAGTGCACCGAGTCCGACCAGCGCGATATAGGCGCGATACACATAGTCGGCACCAAAGTTGCCGATGTGGTCCAGTCCGCTGAACCACGACCCGCGCGGCCCATGCCGTCGGATGCTCCCCTTGGGCGGATGCTCCAGATCATGGCGCAGGGTCGGCCATAGCCGCTGCCATGCGTCACGGGTCGGCTCGGGAAGCGTATCCCACGCGCCTGGCTCACCGGCGCGGACACCGAGGTCGGCGAACCCGTCCACCATTTCCTGTTCATGCGTCGGCACGCCGTTGCGCGCCAGTGCCTCGTTGACGAGCCTCAGGTAGGTGTCGGGGCGGGTCTCGTCGGGTGTGGCCGCGAAGGGCGCGGGCGGTACGTTGCTCGTGCGGAGGCGCATCTGATCCTGCATTGCATGCACCGCCGGCAGGTCGTCCGGCCCATCGACCAGCACGCGCGCCAGCATCCAGACGTCATTGCACGGGGCGCGAACCAATACGGCGCCGTCCGGCAGATCCGCCTGCGCGCTGACGTGATGGTTCGGTCCGGCGATGACGAACACATGGGCGCCGGCACCGTTGGTGCGCGGTCCCAGGCAGGCGAAGTTGTTGGTGAAGGCGTCCATCAGCGCCACGCTGTAGTAACGGCTTCCCATGTCGGGCATTTCCAGCGCGGCGGGGCCGCCGGACAGGTCGAGCCACGCCAGGGAGTACAGCGTGTCGTTGTTCGGCATCGTCACCTGTCGGGCACGGTCGTCCAGCAGGTGCCGGTTGTGGTGCAACTGGTTGGCGGGCTTGCCATGCGCGGGGTCGGTCTGGGTGAAGCGCCAGCGCGTGCGCGCCAGGTCGTGCAGCGGAAAGGTGTAGATAAAGGCGTCGCGGATGCGTTGATCCAGTGTTGCGTGGTCTGTGGTCATGCCGATTGCTCCGAATTTGCTCCAACTTCTCGATGTTGTGTTCAGTCGACGGTGATGTGGTTGGTGCGAATCACGTTGCCCCACGCCGCCACGTCGTCGCGTACGGTTTGCGCGAATGCCTCAGGCGTCTTGATGGGCGGATCCGCCATGTTCATCTGCACGAATCGCTCGCGCATGTCCGCGCTGGCCAGCGCGAGGTTCACTTCCGCGTTGAGTCGACGGACGATGGCATCGGGCGTCCCGGCCGGTGCGAAGAGGCCGTACCAGCTATTGGTATCGAACGGATAGCCTTGCTCCGTCATGGTGGGCACGTCGGGCGTGGCCGATCCGCGGCGCGTGCCGCTGATGGCCAGCGCGCGGAGCTTGCCGGCACGGATCAATGGCAGCGACGACGATGTGTCGACCCATCCCACCTTGACGATGCCCCCCTGCATGTCGTTCAGGATCTGCGGCACGGTCTTGTATGGCACATGCCGGATGCGGATGCCGCTCTGCATCCGCAGCGCTTCCATGGTGAGGTGCCCGCCAGACCCGATTCCCCATGACGCGTAGTCATAGACATCGGGCCGCGCGCGCACATGCGCGACGAACTCCTTGAGACTGCGTGCCGGAAACTCCGGCACCACCACCAGGAAATTGCCGCCCGCACCGACCTGCGCCACGGGCAGCAGGTCGCGCAAACCGTCATAGGGCATTTTCGGCTGCAGTGTCTGGTTGATCACCACGGTGGCCGCATAGGTGAAGAGCAGCGTCTGGCCGTCAGGCGAGGCTTTGGCGACGATGTCGTTGCCGATGATGCCCGTGGCGCCAGGCTTGTTGTCGATCACGAACGACTGGCCCAGTTTCCTGCCGATGACCTCGGCCAGCGGGCGCGCGAACAGGTCCGGGCCGCTGCCGGCCGAAGCGGGCACGACGAGGCGGATGGGACGCGACGGCCATGTGGCGGCGTTGGCGGGGCGCAGGACTGAGCCCAGACCGAGCGCGGCCAGCAGCCGCAGGGCGTCGCGGCGGCTACGGTCGGACAAGGGGGCGGAGAGGAGAGGATGGGTCATCGCGCGCTCAGTGGATGCCGAAGGTGTCGTCCGGGCGGTCTTCCAGCACCATCGCCGCCGCCACGTAGAGGCTGCGCGATACGTAGCTGCGCACCTCTTTCGCACGGGCGCGCAACCATTCGGCCTTGAGCTGGCGTGCCTCCACCGCATGGGGGTTATCAGCGGGTGCCTGCGCCAGCAGGTCGATCACATGCAGCGCGAGCTGGGTCTCCCCGCGTTCGGCCAGTGCCCGCGCGTGCCGCACGACGGCGCCGTGATCGCCAATGGCCGCTGCGATTTCGCGCGCTACGGCGTCGGGCGCGGCCGGATGCAGCGTAGTGGCATTGCGGTCCCACCAGCCGTTCTCGGAGCGGTAGATATCGCGCGCAATGTAGGTGGGATCGCCGTAGGTCGGCTGCATCCACGGCTGCTCGAAGAGATCGGCGGGCGGCTGCAGCGCGGCAAGCATCTCGCGCTCGTTGCAGCCCGCGTTCATCAGCCGCACCACTTCCTCACGCATCCAGCGCAGCGCCGCTGCGGTGTGCAGCAGCACTTGCTGGCAGGTGTCCGCGCCGTGCAGCGTGGCGCCGAACTCGCGGACCACGGTCTCGGGCTGCAGGCCGGCCAGGCGTTCCAGCGTTTCCGCCCAGCGTACCGTGTCGCGCATCGTGCGAAACGGCGTGCCGATGTTCGGGATGGAGTCGATGACGGCGGGGCCGCCGTATAGCAGACGGCTGCCCGGCAGCCACACGGCCACCGCATCGTCCGTCTCCGATGGCGCCCACAGGATCTCTGCACGCCGCGCTCCATGACCGACCGCGATGCCATCATGAAACGTCTCGGTGGGCGGGATATGCCGCAGTTTTCCGGCCAGTGCGCCACTGGCATGACGGAACTGGATCTCCGCCATGCGCTCCTGCATGCGCTGCGTGTCGCGGTAGCGGCGCTGACGCGCCAGTACGTTGGCGTGTGCCATCACGCGGGGTGCCGGCTCGCCGCGCTGCGCGGCATGGTCGAGCCACTGCTTCACGCCCGCGTTGTAGCCCAGATGGCCATGGCTGTAACAAAGCGCCAGCACCGGCAGTTGGGTCTGCGTGCGCAGTGCTTCGATCATCCCGGCTGTTACGCCGCCACCAGGACCGCTGTCGATCACCAGCAGCCCGCCGCCCACATCGGCCACGAAACTCTGGCCCTGCCCGTGCAGCAGCCAGATGCCGTCCCCGATGGCATCGATGCCACGCCCGGTAATCAATGCGGCGGGGCGATCCTCGATTGCGTTCATGTGTTCTCCCTCCCAGTTGGCGAAGGGATATTCACGCGCAGAAACGGGACTATATGCAGTGGGGAAAGTCCCTGCGCAGCCCGCCGCCGCAGCCGCGCGGGCAATGCTGGCGCGCCCTGGCGGGTGGTGAAGATTTTCAGGTGTGAACCAGCGGTTATCACCCGTGGCTGGCAAGGAGTTCCCGCCAGCGCGGGGCCGCGCTAGCCGACCGTTTCCGGCTTGCGCGGCACCTGGCGGCGCAGCGGGCTGTCGGGCATCTTGCTCAGGTAGTGCACTTCGCGGCGCAGCAGTTTCGCAAACTGCTCGGCCACCGGGGTCATCGGCGAATCGGCCCGATAGATCAGGCTGACGGCGTGGCTGGGCAGGGGGTCCTCGATGGGCAGCGCCACCAGGTTGGCACTGGCCAGCCGTCCGGGCACCAGTTGACGCGGCAGCAGGCACAGCAGCGAGCGGTCTTCCAGCAGGGTCTGGATCATGCCGATGGTGTCGCACCGCACCGCCACGCGGGGTAGCGGCAGATCGCGGGCGCGGAAGGCATCCATGATCGCGGCGCCGGGCCCGTGCATGCGCTGCCCGGTCAGTACCCAGTCCGAGCCCACCAGTTCACGCAGGGTCCGGGCGTTGCGCAGCGGGTGATCCCGATGCGCCACCACCACCGAATCGTTGTTGTACAAGGGCTCGCAGACGAATTCGCGCTCGATGCCCTCGTCCGGGATCGGGCTCACGGCCATGTCCATGACGCCGGCCCGAAGGTCGGTCAGATGGGCTGGATATACGCCGCTCTCGATGCACACCTGCACGTCGGGATGCTGGGCGCGAAAGCGCTTGAGCACGGCTGGCAGCAGCAGATGGGCCGGCCCGCCGGTTGCGCCAATGCGCACCACGCCGTTGCGTGTGCCCAGCATCTGCGCCATCTCGTCGGCCGCCTTGCGCGCCTCGCTGGCAATCAGCTGGGCGCGCCGCAGGAATGCCTCGCCATAGCGGGAGAGCACAACGCCGCGCGTGGTGCGGGTCAGCAGCGGCACATGGAGCTCTTCCTCCAGCATCCGGATGCTCTTGGTGATGGCCGGCGCCGATACGTCGCGCGCCTTGGCGCCGGCACGGATGCTGCCGTGCTCGGCTACAGCGATGAAGTCCTGAACCTGGCTCAGTCGCATGGTTTGTCTCCTGTCGCGGGCGTTCATGGCGACGCCCTGTCCGCCAGCATAGCGCCAACCATCCGGCTACGGGATTACCCCCGGTGATAACCGCTGGTTCACGCCGCAGCGATCTGGGAGGCTGCCGCGCCCGAACCAGGTGCCGCAAGATCCGTTTCATCGATGCCGTTCCAGGCATGCACACGGAAACAGGATGCAGACCCAGAAAGACCTGCCGCTCGCCGGCATTCGCGTGGTGGAGTTCGGCCAGTTCATCGCGGCGCCGGGTGCGGCGATGTTGCTGGCGGATCTTGGCGCCGACGTCATCAAGGTGGAGCCGCTGCGTGGAGACAGTGCGCGGCGCTTCGACGGCACGAGCGCGCAGAGCCCGATGTTCCTGGCCTACAACCGCGGCAAGCGCGCCATTGCACTGGACCTGCGCACGGCGTCAGGGCTGCAGGCCGCCCGCAAGCTGGCGCTGTCGTGCGATGTGGTCCTGCATAACGCGCGTCCCGGCTCGATGGAATCGCTCGGGCTGGACGCCGCCACATTGCGCGATGCCAAACCGGAACTGGTGCATGCCAGCGTGACCGGCTTCGGCACACAAGGGCCGTCGCGCCTGCGGCCGGGACTGGATATCGCGGCACAGGCCGAGAGCGGCATGATGTCCGTGACAGGCGAGGCCGGCGGCCCGCCGCTGAAAGCGGGCTTCGCGCTGATCGATGCCGCCACGGCACTGGCCACCGCCAACGCCATCGTGGTTGCACTATTCCGACGTTTCCGCACGGGGCATGGCGACACCATCGAGACATCGCTCCTGACCGTGGGCGTACATCTGCAGGCGCAGCTCTGGGCCGAGTACCAGTGCTCCGGCGCGCTGCCGGTACGCAGCGGCAACAGCCAGCCCAAGGCGGCGCCGGCCGCCGACGTGATCGAGGTAGCCGATGGTCACATCGTGCTCTCTGCCTACCTTGACGAACACTGGGCACGGCTTTGCACGGCAATTGGCCAGCCCGCGCTGGCCGGCGATTCGCGCTTCGCAAGCAACGCACTGCGTGTACAGAACCGGCCGGCCATGCTGGCGATTCTGCAGGACGCATTGCGAGATTTCGCCGGAGAGGATGCGCGTGCCTTGCTGGAGCGGCATCAGGTGGTGGTGGGCGTGGTGCGCGACTACCGACAGGTGGAGGCCAGCGCCGACGTGCGGGCCAATGCGCTGCTCATGGCGGTGGGCGATGGCCTGGGCGGCGAGATCGTGTTGCCGGGACTGCCGTTCCGCATGGGAGCAGCGGCGCAGGCTTCGACGCCAGTGGTACCTCGGCTCGGCGAGCATACGGCGCAAGTGCTGCGCGAACTTGGCTATGACGATGAATCCATCGCCGCCATGACGCGGAACGGAGCCATCGGCATCGACTCCGCATGTGAAGAAGGAGCGCAGGCATGACAGACGCATCCGCAGTCCTGATATCCCGCCACGATGGCTGGGCCGATCTCACGCTGAACCGTCCCGCAACGCGCAACGCCATCGACATGGCCACGGCGGAAGCCCTCGCGGACGCGATTCTCGCGCTGGAGGCCGACGCCACGGTCCGGGCCATCGTCCTGCACGGCGCAAACGGCGCGTTCTGCTCCGGCCTGGACCTGCAGGCCATCAAGGGCCATGCGGAGGGCCTCGCCGGATTCGCGGTGCGCTGGGATCGCGTGCACGCCGCACTGATCGCCAGCCGCAAGGTGTGGATCGTGGCACTCGAACGCCACGCCGTGAATGGCGGCGCCGCACTGGCACTGGCGGCCGACCTGCTGGTGTGCGGGGAGGGCGCCTTCATGCAGATTGCCGAAATCCGCATCGGCATGAACGCACCGCGCAACATTGCCTGGCTGGCCTTGCGGCACGGCGAGGCAGTGGCCGCGCGGCTGTGCCTGCTCGGCGAACGCGTGCCCGCGACGGAATTGCTGCGGCTCGGTGTTGCCACGGAAGTCGTTGCCGATGGCGACGTGCTGGCGCGCGCACGGGACATGGCAGCACAGGTGGGCGGCTTTCCGGCAGCGACGGTGCAGGCCGTCAAAGGCACGCTGCGCGCCGCCAGCGCGCGCATGGCGGCGGCCCACTGGTTCGACGCTTGCCGCAATGCCGAACCCGTGGAGGTCCAGCATGGATGAATTCGCCACGCTGCGCCACGACGTGCGCGCATTCATCGCCGAAGCCCTGCCAGCACGGGTACGCGAGAAAGTGCGGCTGGGGCTCGAAGTCAGCAAGGAGGAAATGGTGGACTGGCAACGTCGGCTCGCGGAGCGCGGCTGGCTGGCGCCGCATTGGCCGGAAGCGTGGCAGGGCCAGGGATGGAGCGCAGCGCGGCGCGCGGTGCTGCAGGAGGAACTGGTGCTGGCCCACGCGCCCGAGACGGGCGGGATTTCAATCGAGATGATCGGCCCGATCCTGATCCATCACGGCACGCCAGCGCAGCAGCAGTATTTCCTGCCGCGCATCCTGAACCAGGAGCACTGGTGGTGCCAGGGGTACTCGGAGCCGAACGCGGGCTCGGACCTGGCTTCTCTGACCACGCGTGCCGAGCGCCACACCCGTGCGGACGGATCGACTTTCTACCGCGTCAACGGCAGCAAGATCTGGACGTCGTACGCGCAGTACGCCGACTGGATCTTTTGCCTTGTGCGCACCGATACCGAAGCCCGCGCACAGGAGGGCATCAGCTTCCTGCTGATCGACATGCGCAGCCCCGGCGTCAGCGTACGACCGCTGATCGGCATCCATGGCTGGCAGTTGTTCAACCAGGTGTTTCTGGACGATGTGGAAGTGCCGGTGGAGATGCGCGTCGGCGAGGAAAACGCAGGCTGGTCGATTGCCAAATCGCTGCTCGAGCACGAGCGTCTGAACCTCTCGCGCGTGGCCGAGAACCGCCGTCGTCTGGCAAAGGTGCGGGCCATCGGCAACGAAGTCATGGAAGCCGGGGAACCGCTGCGGAATCGCCCGTGGTTTGCCCAACGGTTTCATGCGCTGGAGGTGCGACTGGAAACCCTGGCGGCCACGGTGCTGCGCTTCCGCCATCTGGAGCGGCAGGGCGGGGCGCTCGGTCCCGAGACCGGAATGCTGAAACTGCTGGGTAGCCAGTTGATTCAGGACATCGAGAACC
This sequence comes from Cupriavidus sp. DL-D2, assembly GCF_039710735.1. Taxonomy (NCBI): domain Bacteria; kingdom Pseudomonadati; phylum Pseudomonadota; class Betaproteobacteria; order Burkholderiales; family Burkholderiaceae; genus Cupriavidus; species Cupriavidus sp. DL-D2. Next base: position 24,881 of record NZ_JBDKXK010000038.1, read on the forward strand.
TGGCGGTCGACGCGCTGGGCCCCGACACCCTGGCCTACGACCGCGTGGCGCACTTCGAACCCGCAGATCTCGAACCGGGCCGGTCACCCTACGCGGCGGCAGCCTCCGCGCGGCGCTTTGTGACGCGCGGCTACACGATTGCCGGCGGCACCAGCGAGATCCAGCACGAGCTGCTGGCCAAGCAGGTGCTCGGGCTTTGAGGTCCAACGATGACGACACACACATTCATGCCTGAAGACGACGATATCGAGGCACGTCGCATATTGCTGGACAGCGTGGCGCGCTTTGTGGAACGCGACTATGGCTTTGTACAGCGCAAGGCTGCCATGGCGGAGCCGCACGGTTTCTCGCAATCGGCCTGGCGCCAGTTCGCGGAGATGGGATGGTTGTCGCTCGGCCTGCCGGAAGCATGCGGCGGCATGGGCAGCGCGATGGATCAGGCAGCAATGGCCGAAGCACTGGGACGCGCCTTGCCTGTGGAACCCTGGATCTCCAACACCGCGTTATGCGCGCCGCTGCTGGCCGGCTCGGGTCAGCCAGCCCACCTTGCGACGGCGCAGGAGATTGCCGAAGGGCACACCTTCGCCGCGCTGGCGTGTCACGAATTGCAGGGACGCCACGACGCGTTCGACATCGCCACGCATGCCCGCCAGCGGCCCGACGGCACATGGCAGATCGATGGCAGCAAGACGCTGGTACTCGGCGGAGGCTGCGCCGACATCCTGCTCGTGCTGGCACGCACGGACGGCGGGCAGCGCGAACGACATGGCCTGACATTGTTCGCGGTGCCCGCCAGTACGCGCGGCGTGAGCATCCAGGGCTATCCGACCTACGACGGACGGCAGACCGCCACCGTGACGCTGCGGCGCATATCCGTTGGCGATGATGCGCGGATCGGCCCCGTCAGTGAGGCATGGCCGATGGTGGAAGCGGCACTCGACCGCGCCACGGTCATGGCCTGCGCCGATGCCGTGGGCGCCATGACGCGCGCGTTCGACCTGACACGCGAATACGTGATGACCCGCCGTCAGTTTGGCCGTGCCCTCAGTGCCAACCAGGTGGTGCGCCACCGGCTGGTGGACCTGTACGTCAGCATCGAACAGGCGCGCGCCATCACCGAGGCCGCGGCCGCCGCGCTGGACGCCGATCCCGTCGCACGCTCGCGCGCGGTGTCGTATGCCAAGGCTTTTGTCTCGGATGCTGGCCGCGCACTGGGCGAGCAGGCCGTGCAGTTGCACGGCGCCATCGGCATGACCGACGAGGTGGAAGTGGGGCACTGCTACAAGCGGCTGGCCGCGCAGGCCAATCTGTTCGGCGATGCCGCGTGGCATCTGGCGCGGCTCGCCGCCATCGAATCCGCGGCCCGGGCGCCTGCCTGAGCCGCGTCACACCAGGCGGGCGGACGCCTGTTCACGATACGCCGGCCATGTACCGGCATGAGCGGCCAATGCGCCGTGACGGAGACAGCAACATGCATAGCCAGAAACCTGGCGCCCGCATGGCCTTGCCGGCCATTGCAGCGGCGCTGGTGTGTGCCGGAGCCGGTGCAGCCCATGCCGACACCGCACCTTATCCCAATCGTCCGATCCGTGTGCTCGTGCCATCCGGCGCGGGCAGCGTGACCGACCAGACTGCCCGGCTGGTGGCGGAGCGGCTCTCGGTGGCGCTGAAGAAACCGGTGGTGGTGGACAACCGTCCCGGCGCCAACGGCATCATCGCCAGCGAGATGGTGGCGCGCGCCGAGCCCGACGGGTACACGCTGCTGTTCACCTACTCGGCCACGATGACCGTGAACCCGTGGACCACGGCGAGCCTGCCCTATGACCCGGTAAAGGACTTCACCCCGATTGCGCGGCCCAGCGCTCCGGGCGGCAACCTGCTGGCGGTCACGTCCACCGTGCCGGTGCACAACCTCAAGGAACTGATCGCCTACGTCAAGGCGAGCCCCACGGAGCTGGCGTACTGCTCGTGGGGCGTGGGATCGGGTGGCCATCTGGCGATGGAGTATCTGAAAGCCAAGACCGGCATCCGGGTGCGCCACGTACCGTACAAGACAGCCGTCCAGTGCACCAATGACCTGGCGGCCGGGCACGTGACCATTGCGTTCACGGATTCCATGTCGGCCCTTCCGCATCTGAAGTCGGGGCGCATTCGCGGCGTGGCCGTGTCTGGTCCCGAACGCCTGTTGCCCGCGCCCAATGTGCCCACCATGGGCGAGCAGGGCGTGCCCTTCGAACAGGCGAGCTGGCTGGCGCTGTTCGGGCCCAAGGGTCTGCCCACACCCATCGTTTCGCGTCTGAATGCCGAGGTGAATCGCATCCTGCAATCGCGCGAGGAACAGCAGCGCTTTGCGTCGATGTACCTGAAGCCAGGCAAGCCCTCCACGCCCGACGATCTCGGCCAGCTCGTACGCGCCGATCTGGCCGCCTGGGGCGATGTGGTGAAGATCGCGGGCGTCACGCCGCAGTAGCGATACGAATACGCAGGACACAAAACACAGAACACAAAACACAAAACACAAAACACAGAACGGGAGACAGCAGCGTGAGAGAGAAGAACGGAAGCCAATGGTTGTCTGGCGCGGCGCTCGGTACAAGCCTGGGCCTCGGCACTTGCCTGGCACTAGCCAGCGGCGGGGCCACGGCCATGACGGTGCAGTTGTTCGGCGTGGCCGACGCGTCGATCGAGTATGCGAAGGGTTCGCAAAGCGTGGTACGGATGCGTGAGGGCCAGCAGGCGGCGTCCCGTTGGGGGCTGCGTGGCATCGAGGACCTGGGCGGTGGCACCAAGGCCAACTTCCTGGTCGAGTCCGGTTTCAACATCGATACCGGCGCCGAGTTCTTCGGCAATGGCCGCCTGTTCGGCCGCCAGTCGTGGATGGGACTGTCCAACAACACCTGGGGCGAAATCCGGCTGGGCAGGCAGTACACGCCGTCGTTCTATGCATTGCTGCGGCTGGACCCGTTCCTGCTGAACGGGATGGTGTCGCCATTCAACCTGTTGAGCGCCACGGCGTCGCAGGGCACCGGCCACGTGGCGTATGGCGCGCGCTTCGACAATGCCGTGCAGTACTTCTCGCCCAACTGGGGTGGCTTCGCGTTCGGTGCGGCCGTGGCGCCGGGCGAGGTACCGGGCAATCCGCGCTCGGGCACCAACTTCGGCATGAACGCGACGTATGAAGCCGGCAACGCATATGCGTTCTACAGCTACCAGGGCATGTACACCGGCACCAACCTGCCGCAGGTGCCCACCGTGCTGACGTCGAACCACTTCCTGGGTGGCTCGTACCGTTTCAAGCCCGTAGAGGTCGGATTGCTGCTCGCGCAGGCCAGCAGCAAGCTCGCCGCGACACGGGTGGCGCGGCACTACGGCATCACGTTCAGCTGGAACGTCACGCAGAAAGACACGTTCAAGGCCGTGGCGATCAAGCGGCAGATACTGGGTGGCGGCGAGCGTCCCTGGAGCATGACCATCGGCTGGGACCACGATCTCAGCAAGCGCACCACCGCCTACCTGCGCGCGGTCTACGTGCATAACAGTCCTGGGGGCAGCGTGACCAACAACAGCATCGCCATCGATCCCGGCAGCGGCGACGATGCACGCTCGATCAGCGTGGGCCTGCGTCACCGGTTCTGACCGACGGCTGGCGAGCCATCCCGGCCGCGTTGCTGGAGGCGTTCGGCGGGAAGGGGACCGCCAGTGACTGCGCCAGCGAGGCATTGGCTCAAGTTACGGCACTCACGAATGCCTCGAAGGCGCTGGCTTCCACCGGCGGACAGAAGAAGTAGCCTTGACCGTAGTCGCAGCCGGCAGCCACCAGGATGTCGCGCTGCGACTCGGTTTCCACGCCCTCGGCAATCACGCGGATACGCAGCGCATGCGCCATGCTGATGATGGCCCGGCACAGGGCCACATCGTCCGGACCGCGCGTCAGTGAACGGATGAAGGACCGGTCGATCTTGATGTAGTCGATATCCAGGCGGCGCAGGTACGACAAGGACGAATAGCCCGTCCCAAAGTCGTCGAGCGCGATCTCGATGCCCGCGGCCTGGAAGCGAGAGAGCTGATCCATGGCATCGTTGCTTTGCTCCATCAGCGAGCCTTCGGTAATCTCGATGACAAGACCGCCCACCGGCACCTTCCGGCGCTCGATCATGCTGGACCAGGACTCGGGGCCGCTCGCCGGCGCGCGGAACTCGATAGGGGATTTGTTGACCGATATCTGGAAGTCCTTGCCCAGCAGCGCCTGCCAGCGCGCGAGCTGATCCACGGCCTCCGCCAGTACCCAGCGGCCAATATCGATAATGAGGCCGGACTCCTCCGCAACCGCGATGAAGTCCGCCGGAGGGATGGGTCCACGCAGCGGGTGGTTCCAGCGAATGAGGGCTTCCGCCTTGCAGACCTTGCCTGTGCGCAAATCGACGATGGGCTGGTAATGCAGCGCGAACTGGTTCGACGCGAGCGCCGTACGGAGGTCCTGTGTGATGCGCAGACGCTCCCGCTCGGCTTGCAGCAGGGATTGGGTGAACACCTTCCAGCGATTGCGGCCTTCCTCCTTGGCGGCAAACATCGCGTGGTCGGCGTACACCAGCAGGGCCTCGGCATCGTCGGCATCCTTTGGGAACGTTGCCACGCCAATGCTCGCGGACACCTCCACAAGCTCGCCGGCCAGGCGATAGGGCGCTGCGATCTGCTTGAGGATTGCCTCGGCGATGTTCGCGGCAACGCCGGCGTCGCCCACCTCGGGCAGGATCACCGTGAACTCGTCGCCGGCCAGCCGCGCGACGGTGTCCGATGCGCGCACCGATCCGGCAATGCGTCGCGCCGCCTCAAGCAGCAGGAGGTCGCCCTGATCGTGGCCAAGGGTATCGTTCACTTCCTTGAACCGATCCAGGTCGATGAACAACAGGGCCAGCACATTCTGCGTGCCGCGCGAACGCTCGATCTCTTGCTCCAGGCGTCCGAAAAACAGGCGGCGGTTGGGGAGGTCCGTCAGCGCGTCGAAGTTTGCCTGATGCCGGATGACTTCCTCCGCCTGGCGTTTCTCGGTGATGTCATGGATCAGCGCGACGCGACGGCGCTCCCCATACGCGTGGTGCAGATAGGTGTCCACGGTCAGGTAGGCAGGAAACTCGCTGCCGTCCTTGCAACGAATCGAAAATTCGCCGCTCCAACTGCCCTTGGCTTTTAGCGAGGCCCGCAGGCGTTCGACCAGCCCGGCCGCATTGGCAGTGCCGTTGAGGCAATACCCTGGGCGGCCCCTGATCTCTTCGGCGGCATAGCCCGTGGCCGTGGCAAAGGCCGGATTCACATCGATAATGGTGCCGTCGAGCGACGTCACTACCATGGCCTCGCTGCTGGATGAATAGACGATGGAGGCCAGCCGCATCTCCTCCAGATGGCGCCGTCGCTCGGCCATGGAGCGGCGCAGGCTGTAGTACAGCAGGCCAAGCAGCAGTGTGGAAGCAATCGCACCGGCAAATGCCACGCGCCGATAGACCTTGTATGGCGCCAGCACCAGATCCACCGACTGACCCACCACGAAATTGAGCTCGAACTCCGGCACGCGAGAGTATCCGAAGACCCGTTCGATGTTCTCCGAGGCCGACACCGCGCGGAAGCTGCCGGACTGGGGCGAATCGCTCGCAAGGTAGGGCCGGTTGCTGACCGCCCTGGCAAGCGAACCCTCCAGCGCCGGCAAGCGCGCAAGAATCTGGCCGGAATTCTTGATAACCGACGCCACCTCACCCTCGCGGTTTGTGAACGTCTGCGCAAAGCTTGCGAACTGCTCCGGACTGACGGAGACCACGATGACGCCATCGAAGCGGCCGTCGCGCAGGATAGGGCGCGTAAACTGGATCGACCACTTGCGCGAGACTTTGCCCTTCACCGGATCGCTGATGAATAGCGTGTCCCGCCCACCCGCGTTCTGATGAAACCGGAAATGCTCGCGGTCGCTGAGATCGACCCTCTCGCCAGCAGTCGGCGGAGCGATGGACGAGTAGATGAGCAGCCCGTGCTTGTCGATCACTGCTACCTGGAACGACAGGTCCACGACCAGGTTCTGCCGCTCGCGCACCATGTTGACGAACCCCGTCTCGCCCACCAGCCAACCGGCCCGCAACGCAAGAAGGAATTCCGAGAGCCTCAGGATGCTGGATTTCGAGTACGCGCCAAAGGCCACCGCTTCCGCTTGCGTGCGTGTAGCGGCATCGCGCAGCAAGCGGTCCCGCTCGTTCACGAGCTGGAACGTCGCAAACGCCCATGTTGCGATCAACCATGCCGCCGCCGCCAGATTCAACGGGGAAAATATCTGACGTAGTCGATGAAGGGCTTTGCCATTCAGGATGGTCGAACGTTCTGGCATCAAATGGGTCTTGCCGCGCTGCGAAGAATCGTTGTCGATAGCAGGCTAGTCGAGGTGAGCCAAGCCGACAAGCATTACCGCCGCGGCCTGGACGTCCTCGCGTGAAGTCGACTTTCCTGCGTCGAAAACATCACGTCACCGTCCTTTTTCAACTGTATGTTTCCTGCCTGCGGGGCTGAAAGCGGTGATAGCGTTGAATCAGGAAGTTCAACGGCCATCCCCTGGCGAAATTTAGGCAATCCGTTATCGCCAGCAGAATGACCGCCTGAACGAGGCGAGTGCCAGGCGAGGGGGGGCTCTGACGATTGGCCGTCATCGTGCTAGGGTTCGCCCATGACAATCTGGAGGCAAACATGGACCTGGACCTTGGCGGCAAGCGTGTGTTGATTACCGGGGGCAGTCGTGGCATCGGCCTGGCCTGCGCCAGAGCCTTCCTGCGCGAGGGCGCAAAGGTTGCGATTGTCGGACGTAGCGAGACAAATCTTTCGGCAGCGCTGACCACACTGGCTGGCGATTTTCCAGCCGCTAACGTGGTGTCCGCGTCCGCCGACCTCATCGACGCGAAAAGCGCGGAGCGTGCGGTGGATGACGTTGTGGCCGCGCTAGGCGGTATCGATATCCTCGTGACATCGGCGGGCGGCGCGCGTCGGACCCCTTTCACGGATCTCACCCCACAAGCATGGCGCGATGCCATGGATGCGAAGTATTTCAGCTACATCAATGTCATCGATCCGGTCATCAAGCGGATGGGACAGGCAGGCAGTGGCGCGATCGTCAACATTGTGGGGATGGGTGGCAAGGTCCCCAGCCCAACCCATTTGCCGGGTGGCGCAGCCAACGCCGCCCTGATGCTGGCGACGGCAGGGCTGGCAAACGCCTACGGACGATCTGGCGTGCGGGTCAATGCGGTCAATCCTTCCGTCACCCGTACGGAAAGACTCAACCAGGGGCTGGAGGCCGAAGCGAAACTGGCCGGCACGACCATCGAAGAGGCGCTGCGCAAAGCCAATGACCGCACCGGGCCGGGAAGGCTGGCGAAGCCCGAGGAAATCGCAGATGCCGTGCTGTTCCTCGCATCGGCGCGCGCCAGCTACATCTCCGGCGCCATACTTTCGATCGATGGTGCCACCACACCGCTTGTGGTCTGAACGTTTGCGGTCTGAACACGGGCGACGGCAAATCCGGTCAGCCCGTTACAACGCGGCAGAGCAGGGCGCGCGTATCCGGGCCAATGCGTGACCTAACAGCGGATCAGCCGCCTCAGAACCTCCGCATGCCCGGGATGCGCTGTCGTGATCGACGCGACATCCGCAAGCTCGAACTCACTGAACTCGAACCCGGGCGCCACCGTACAACCCGCCAAGGAATAGCCAGCGCCGCCGCTGGCACCCGGCACACGTTCCGCGGCAAACCAGCAGCCAGCGGGCACCACGGCCTGAAAGACCGTATCCGGATCCACCAACGGATTCCCGAGCCGATGCGTGACCAGCGTTCCGGCCGAATCCAGCCAGTGCACATGAAGCGGATCACCAGCGTAGAAGTGCCAGATCTCATCCGAGCGAATACGGTGCCACGCTGAATACGCCGCATCGCAAAGCAGGTAGTAGATCGCCGTGGACGCTGAACGCGCTTCACCATCAACGGTACGCGTCACGCGCGCCTCGTCACGATAAGTCTCACGGTAAAAGCCGCCCTCGGGGTGCGGCACCAGGCCAAGCTGCGCAATCAGGCGCTGTTGCGGAGTGTCTGACATCTTGAATATGCGAACCGGGAAGGCAGCCATCATAGCTGCCCAAAGCCGAGAAAGCCGAGAAAGCCGAGAACGCCCTCACCGGAATTGCAGGGATGTGGAGGCGCGGCATTATTAAAGAAATCGATCAGGCATACAAGAAAAGCAAGTTAGACCCACACGTGCTTTCGCCGTTACGCTCCATATGGATAAGCAGGTAAGACCACAGGAGACACCCTATGAAAACTCACTCCCAACCGGTGACCAGCGTTCCACGGCGCCGGCACTTTCTGGCGCGCGGTGCCGCATTGGCCATGGGAGGCCTGTTGGGCGCCCATGGCAGGTCAATTCTCGCCGCGCAGCTCGGACGGGACATGCCCTTTGAGAACGGGCACCGTGAACTTGTCGCATTTCCCCAGAAGCGGCCACTGATCCTGCTGACGAATCGACCGCCGCAGTTGGAAACGCCTTTCGAGATTTTCAATGAAGGGCCAATTACCCCGAACGATGCCTTTTTCGTGCGCTACCACTGGAGCGGCATCCCGACGTCCATCGATGCTGCGACGTATCGGCTCAAGATTGACGGGCATGTCGGACGACCCCTGGAATTGAGTCTCGGCGAATTGCGCAAGATGGGCAAGACGGTTGAAGTTGTCGCCGTAAACCAGTGCTCGGGAAACAGTCGCGGTTTCTTCTCACCTCGCGTGAATGGCGGCCAGTTGGGTAACGGTGCCATGGGAAACGCGCGTTGGACAGGAATTCCCCTTCGTACGGTGCTGGAAAAGGCGGGGGTGAAATCAGGCGCAGTGGCGGTGTCGTTCGACGGGCTCGACCGGCCGCCACTGGAAGGCGGACCCGATTTCATGAAGGCATTGACGCTGGACCATGCGATGGACGGAGAAGTCATGCTCGCATGGCAGATGAATGGCAAGGACTTGCCGTTCCTCAACGGCTATCCCCTGCGTCTGGTGGTGCCAGGCTACTACGGGACTTACTGGGTCAAGCACCTCTCCCATATTGAAGTCCTCGACAAGCCGTTCGACGGGTTCTGGGTCAAGTCGGCGTACCGCATCCCGAAGAATGACTGCGCTTGCGTGGAGCCAGGGACGACGCCCAGCGAGACCGTGCCGATTGGCCGATTCAACGTCCGATCGTTCATCACCAGCCACGGCCACAACCAGACCCTGCGCGCGGATGCGAAGACCACGATCAAAGGCATCGCGTTCGACGGTGGTAGCGGCATCGCGGAGGTTTCGCTTTCCGACGACGGGGGCAAGACGTGGCACCCGACAACGCTCGGGAAGGATCTGGGAAAGTACTCATTTCGGGAGTGGCGCATCGATTATCGGCCCTCCAGGAAGGGCAATCTCGAGCTCTGCGTGAGAGCCCGCAGCCGGGCGGGAGAGATCCAGCCCATGACGCCGCGCTGGAACCCCGCCGGCTATATGCGCAATGTCGTGGAAGTCACGCAGGTTGTGGTGATCTGAGGGAGCGCGCGATGAAAACAACTCGAGTCGTCATTGCCATCGCCGCCGCAGCGCTCGCCAGTTCCTTGGCCTGGGCCGCGCCTAAAGAAATCAAGTTGCCGCAGGAGACTGCCATTTACAAGCCGAGCACCCTGCCAGGTTACAACCTCGCATTGCAAAACTGCATGACTTGCCATTCGGCGCAGTACGTCAGTACACAGCCATCCACTTCACCCCGCGCCTATTGGGATGCAACGGTAAAGAAGATGAAGAAGCCTTTCGGTGCGCCGCTGAAGGATGAGGACGTCGAGCCCATCGTGGACTACCTCGTCAAGACATATGGTGCGGAGGCGAAGAAGACGGCAGCCAAGGAGGCGTCTGCAGCCACCCCGCACTAATACGGTGGCCAGATCGCGTGGCTACTCAAGATAAAAATCCTTGCCTGGACGAGGCGCGCAGAACAGCGCGGCCTCGTCCTCCACGATGTTACTTGGCAGTGGGCATGGCGAATTCCGCGCCGCGCGCCGTGTCGTTCGGCCACCGTTGCATGATGCTCTTCTGGCGGGTGTAGAACCGCACGCCTTCTTCGCCGTATGCGTGCATGTCCCCGAACAACGAGCGCTTCCAGCCTCCAAAGCCGTGCCATGCCATCGGGACAGGAATGGGCACGTTGATACCGACCATCCCCACTTCGATGCGGCGACCAAACTCACGAGCCACCTGACCATCACGCGTATAGCATGCGACGCCGTTGCCGAATTCGTGTGCGTTGACCAGCTTCACCGCTTCCGTGAAATCATCCACGCGCACGCATGACAGCACCGGGCCGAAGATCTCTTCCTTGTAGATGCGCATCTCGGGCGTGACGTTGTCGAAGAGCGTGCCGCCAGTGAAGAAGCCTTGTTCATGGCCGGGAACCTTGTAGTTCCGGCCATCGACGACGAGCTTCGCGCCTTCTTCGACGCCAAGCGCAATGTAGTTCTCGATCCGTTCAAGCGCTTGCCCGGTGACAACCGGGCCCATTTCGGCGTCGGCCTCCATGCCGTTCTTGATGATCAGTTCGCGTGCGCGGGCTTCCAGCTTCGGCATGATCTTGTCGGCCACATCGCCAACGAGCACCGCAACGGAAATCGCCATGCAGCGCTCGCCAGCGGAACCGTAGGCAGCGCCGATCAATCCGTCCACGGCCTGGTCGATGTCTGCATCGGGCATCACCACCATGTGGTTCTTCGCGCCGCCTAGTGCCTGGACGCGCTTGCCAAGCTTCGCGCCCGTTTCGTAGATGTAGTTCGCAATCGGGGTGGAGCCCACGAAGCTGACCGCCTTGACGTCTTCGTGATGGAGGAGGGCATCCACCACGGTCTTGTCACCTTGGACGACATTGAACACGCCGTCGGGCAGTCCCGCTTCCTTGAGCAGGCGAGCCATGAAAAGCGATGCGGAGGGATCGCGTTCGCTCGGCTTGAGGATGAAGCAATTGCCCGTTGCGATCGCAACCGGGAACATCCAGCACGGGACCATGCACGGGAAGTTGAACGGGGTGATACCTGCAACCACGCCGAGCGGCTGGCGCAGCGTCCAGTTATCCATGCCGGTCGATACCTGATCCGTAAAGTCGCCCTTCAGAAGCTGAGGCACGCCGCAGGCGAATTCGATGATGTCGATGCCACGGCTGACTTCGCCTGCGGCATCACTCAGCACCTTGCCGTGCTCGGCGGTGATGATCGCCGCAAGCTCGTCTTTGTGCTGATTCATAAGCTCCAAAAACTTCAGCATCACCCGGGCGCGTCGAATGGGCGGCGTATCTGCCCACTTGGGAAATGCCGCGACTGCCGAGGCCACTGCAGCGTCAACGTCTTCAACGGTCCCCAGGCGAACCTGCCGTGCTACCGCGCCGGTGGCGGGATTGAAGACGGCCTGCGACCGCTTGCCATTGCCTGCATACGGCTCGCCGGAAATGAAATGAATGACCTCGGACGTATTGGTATAGGGCGCAGTCATGGGCATCTCCTGTCAGTGCGGGGCGGGAGGAATCGTCCTCCGCGTTGTGGATGCCTGCAGTGTATGGACCGCCCTGAGCCCTCGGTAGTCCGGTGGCGCCGAACTTACTGTTCAGGAATTTGATCCGGTGGCATGCTACGGCTACGAAATATCAACCAAATATGTGCGGATTAGGGATCATGGGGATGCGCAAAGAGAACGTCGAAGAACTCTGGGAACACCTGCATTGGCTGGTTGTTCTGCAGCAGCAAGGCAGTTTCAGCAAAGCCGCCGCGCGTCTCGGAGTCAGCAAGGCGTCCATGAGCCAGCACATCACGGATCTGGAGAAGGCCGCCGGCATCGCGCTGGTTCAAAGGACAACGCGCAGCGCGAGCCTGACCGATGCTGGTCGGCAATTGGTGGAGTCGATGCGTGGCGCCTTCGAGCAAATTGCCACGGGCTACGCCAATGTTCGAGACCTGGCCGGGGCGCCAAGGGGATTTCTGCGCGTGACCGCTCCCGTGGCATTTGCCAGACAACAGCTTGTGCCTCGTCTTCCGGAGTTCCTGCGGAAGTATCCCCAGATCCAGTTGGAACTGGATATGTCGGATCGCCTGCGGCCGCTGGCGCAAGAGGGCTTTGACATCGCAGTCCGTCATACGTCAGCCCCGCCGGAAACCCACGTCGCCTGGACGCTGTCATCGACGCGCGCAATTCTGGTCGCGAGCAGGGCGTACCTGCGCAGCCGAGGGTCTCCCGAAACGCCGCAAGCCTTGGTTGACCACGCCTGTTTGCACTATCCGAGGCGGCAAGGGGCGACAACCTGGACGTTCGTGCCTTCGGTGGCAAGTCCGGGGTCGAAGCATGCCGATCCGGTAACCGTCCCAGTCACCGGGCCGCTGACCGTGAACAACAGTGAAGCATTGCGTGATGCAGCGATCGAAGGGGTGGGCATCGCATTGCTTCCGGACTTCAGCGCCCAATCCGCTCTGGAGACCGGCCGCCTGGTCGAAGTGTTGCCGCAGTGGCGATCGACAGGGGCATTTGGCGATTGGTTGTACGCCATTCGCCCTTATTCCGCCCACGCCTCAAGGGTGTCGCAGGTGTTTGTGGATTACCTCCGGGAGGTCTTTTCGGATGGTTTTGCATCCACGCCACCGGCGCTGATCTGAACCATGCAGAAACAAGTAGCGGACAGCACGAGCATCGCCAGATTCTGGATGCCATTGTGCGACGCGACGCTGACCGGGCAGAGCAACTCGGTGCATCGCATACCAATCTCGCGCGCAAACGCGTCACCGAATACATCTCGCAAAGCGCCATTGGCACAATGTCCTTGCAGGACGTGACAGGAAATGCCGGTGTCGCCTTGAGCTTGCCTCTGTGAAGTAGGCGGATTCAGCGGCTTCTTCCTGTCTTCCTTGTTCGACCAGCCAATCCTGAAATTACGAAAAAACGAAAACTGTTATTTAACATAACACTAATTATGCTCACAACAGGTGTCGCGGCCAAGTTGTAATGTCGTGCCTGAGCTAGATTGAGATGTCGTACCCCAAGGCTTCGTTGGAGCGCGACATGACACGACCGGACACCATCACCATGAGCCTGCGGGAACTGGATCGCTGCAAGGTCATCGAGGCCGTCGTGCGGGACGGCCTGATGGTCTGGCGCGCCGCCGAGAAGCTCGGGCTCAGCCGGCGCCAGGTGGAGCGGCTGGCGCAGCGGTACCGGCTGGACGGCCCACAGGGTCTGGTCTCCCGCCGCTGGGGCCAATCTGGTCACAACCAGCTCCCGCAAGGCGTCGAGGCTCGCGGGCGCGGCCTGATCCGTGACAGCTATGCCGACTTTGGCCCGACGCTCGCCGCCGAAAAGCTGCGTGAACGGCACGGCATCCACCTGGCCAAGGAGACGGTACGCCGGATCATGATCGACGCGGGCTTCTGGGTGCCACGCAGGCAACGGCCGCCCAGGATCCATCAACCGCGCAATCGCCGGTCCTGTCTGGGCGAACTGGTGCAGATCGACGGCAGCGATCACGCGTGGTTCGAGGACCGGGCGCCGGCCTGCACGCTGCTGGTCTTCGTGGACGATGCCACGGGCCGCCTGCTGCAATTGCTGTTCGTGCCGACAGAGTCGACGCTGGCCTATTTCGCCGCCACACGCGCTTACCTCGAGCGCCATGGCAAGCCCCAAGCGTTCTATTCCGACAAGGCTGGCGTCTTTCGGGTCAATGCGAAGGACAATGCCGAAGGCCGCGGCTATACACAGTTCGGCCGGGCGTTGTACGAACTCAACATCGATATTCTGTGCGCCAACACAAGTCAGGCAAAGGGCCGTGTCGAACGGATGAACGGTACCCTGCAGGACCGTCTGGTCAAGGAACTGCGGCTGCACCGTATCAATTCGATGGAGGCGGCGAACAGGTTCGCGCCCATCTTCATGGCCGACTTCAACGCTCGCTTTGGCAAAACGCCGCGCAGTGAGTTCGATGCGCACCGGCCGTTGCGCGGCGATGAGAATCTGGCACGGATCTTCAGTTGGCGGGAGTGGCGCAAGGTGTCACAGAGCCTGACGCTGCAGTACGCCAAGGTGTTGTACATGCTTGAGGATCTTCCCGAGCACCGGGGGTTGATCCACCACTATATCGAGGTCGCCGAGTATCCCGATGGGCATGTCGAGTTGTGGGCGAATGGCGGCCCCCTCCCCTACACCACTTACGATCGCTTTCCGGAGGTCGACCAGGGCGCGATCGTCGACAACAAGCGGTTGGGCCGGACACTGGCTATCGCAGCGGAGGTTCAGTCGTTGCGTGACAACCGCCGCTTCGCAGCCCCCTCACGGACGCTGCACGGCGAGCCACCGCGGCCCGCCAAGGTGCCGCTGAACATCAAGCGACAGCGATTGGTAAACCGGCTCGACCTCGAACAGGCGATGCGAAACCATCCTCTCTTTGCATCGAACGACGACTCAGTCGATGGCCCTCCCAGGCCGCCCACGACTTAGATGGCGCTTTCCGACCCTTCTCGGTCGCTCGTTTGCCCGCCAACGGCCCTCGACAAGAAGATCGAGTTGTCCAATCCGCATTCGCGGCAACAAAATCTTCAGATCCTCATGCTCGATCAATACGGTCGCGAAGATAGTGCCTTACGGCCTACCCAATCGCCATATGCTAATGACTCAGCATCAAAAAAATGACCCGTCATTCCCGAGGATAACGGGCCTCGAAGACAACGGGCCTCAACTGGCGGGAAAGTCGTAAGCAGGGGTGGCTTACAACTGCTAAAACTATACTGATTGACGGCGGCGCTTGAGAACTACCACTCAGTAGGGCCAATTCCATCGTATCGACGCAATGTTGTCGCAATGTTCGACAGGAAAAAAGACCGCTACTACGATTCAATCGCTTGCATCAAATATCCGAGGCCGCGAATGACGTGTATCTCCACGCGCGCACCGGCTGCATGCAGGGATTTCCTGAGTTTAGAAATATGAGCATCCATAGCATTCGATTGGATATGTTCGTCAAATCCATATACGGACTCAAATAACTTCTCCCTCGTGACAGTCCGTCCGACACGCAGCGCCAACGTCTCCAGAACAAGCAATTGTCTGCGAGGCAAAGGCAATCGTTGCTCGTCGACAAAGGCTTGGCGTGCAACGAAATCAAACGAAAGATTACCAACCGTGAGGGTCGCCATCGGAATCTGAGCCGGTCGCCTTGCAATTGCTCGGATACGAGCGAGCAACTCGTCCATCGCAAATGGCTTAGTAAGATAATCATCCGCTCCGAGATCCAGGCCGACGACACGATCGGCGACGGCTTGCTTTGCAGTCAACATGATGATGGGTAGGTCGGGATAAAGACCTCGAGCAAATGGAATAAGTTCCGCGCCATCGCCATCTGGCAACTGTCTATCCAGCAGGATCATTCGATAACTATTGATTTCAAGCGCGGCCCTCGCTAAAACTCTTGATCCAACGATGTCGACAACCATGCCCTGGTCCCGTAAATTTGTGGCCAGAGCATCTGCCATATCCGGGTCGTCTTCTACCACCAGGAGACGCATTTCTAGAACTCCTTTGCAACCGGCAAGCTAACAATAAACGCCGCACCCCCCTTCGGCGCGTCAGAGATTCGTATTGTGCCTCCCAGCAGCAAGACAGTTTCGCGAGCGAGATGCAATCCGAGACCGCTCCCGCCGCCTGTCGCATTGAGCCGGTAGAAGGGCTGAAAAACGTTCGTCCTTTCCGCAGGCGGAATACCTGGGCCGCAATCCAAAACTCGAATGACCCCGAACTTGTCGATGCCGATTGTAATCTCGCCAGTTCCACCGCCATGTATCATCGCGTTATGGAGAAGACTGATCATGAGCCTCCTCAATGAGCCCGAATCTGCAAGAACACAGATCGCTTTGTCATGGATTTCCACGGAGAATAAGTAACCCGCTTCGACAATAAGCGGAGCCATATCGGAGGCAACCTCCCTACAAATCTCAGTCAGATCTACGATCTTCCGATCTCGGAGGGTCCGTCCTATTCGTTGAAGGTCGAGCAACTGCTCTGCCAAATTCTCGAGTCTGGACAAATCTAGCTTCAGACGGTTCTTACCCTCGCTTGGCGGAAAGCTGCTAAGCCTTGTGCCAAGTACTGCGATTGGCATCCGCAACTCATGAGCGGCATCGGCCAAAAAACGTTCTCTCTCATCAGCCGCTTGCCACAGTCTCTGCAAAGCCTCGTTAAAGGCGGAGACCAACGGCTGAATCTCGGCAGGAACCGTGGAAGTGTCCAGAGTCTTACCCTTTCGTGAAAGGTCAATAGTCAATGCCTCTTTGGCAATCGCCCGTGTGCCACGTAAGCTTCGATGAATGATCCATGGCGTAACGACCCCTATAGTTATGAAAAGAGGCATGCCAATCCAACCGCCGAAAAACCGAAGGAGAAAGTAGTAGATTTCAAGAAACCCGCCTTGTGGCACGCCTCCCACCAACGTATGTGTAGTGCCCCACGAGTGTTCTTTGACGACAAGTCGGCTAGCCAGGTCGAATGAGTTCATTTTTGTGCTCACTTCCAACTGCCCCAGGTTATTCAGCGTCGCCCCCAACACCCGATATGCATTCGGCACGGGTCCAAATTCCACGGTGCGATGCTTATCGTCTACGGCGATTAACCAAGCGCTCCTGCTTTGAGTGAACTCCGCCGGCGCCGCATCTTGATCGAACACGATTTCACCACCATCCTCGTGTATTGCGGATGCAACATCGTCAGCCACGGATTCTGACATTCTGTATACCGACTTATCGACGAGGATAATGCACATTAATAGCATTGCTGTCGCAAATACTAATGCCTGAGCCAAAGATACCTGTGCGGCAAGGCGCACACTCAAATACGGGCTTAATTTCATTTTCAATCGGACTAACTTTGACCCAAAATAACTAATATTCTCGGAATGTCATGACATTACCATAGGCTTGGTTCAATCTCCACGACGAGAAATTTTTCCCGTGCGCAATGTAGCGGCAATGTCGGCAATTTACGATGACTCTGTTTGATGAGCGTCGCACGATGTGATACGTCGCCTCATTTATTCGTCTCAGCAACTCAACACATCAAACTCGGCACATGAGTACATTTTCGAGCACAGCAGCCATGCGTTTGCTGCTGGCCGCTGCAGTCGGCGGCATATTCACGGTTGCGTCACAATCCGCGACAGCAATGACCGAATCTGAGCGTCGGACGGTTGTTGGAGCAGCGATTGGCGCACTAGGAGGTGCACTTGTCTCCGGCGGTGACCTCTGGGCAACCGCAGGCGGCGCGGTAGCTGGCGGGACGATTGGAAACATAACGACGCCCGAGCGGCCTCGCCCCTCTAGATTCCATCAAGACCATGGTCCACATGAATCATGGCATCCAGGTTATCGACCACGGCATCGATACTAACGCCTTGGTTTTTGGCTAACGCATCGACGTTCGCATTATCTCTCCCTCAATCTGATAGAGCCAATGAAAGTAAAACTTCTTTTTCTAGCTATATCGTCTATCGTCACAGCATCGGCGAATGCATTAACGAGCGACCACAGCTCATTTATCGATAGTGCATTCGCTGCCATGGACACGAACAAGAATGGAAGCATAAGCCGTACGGAATTCTCTGCCGCAATGAAGGCTCGCTTGGATAAACAATCAACCTTGTTCGATCGGGCTTTTTCCGTCGCTGATGCCAACGGTGACGGATTCATCAGCAGAGATGAGGCGAAAGTTAATCCCCACCTAGCGGAGCATTTCGACGAGATCGACGTCGATCGTGATGGACAAGTGTCCAAGCAAGAATTGCGGGCGACGATTCGCGCCGCTCAGTTGAATGAGCTAAAAAATACGAAATAGGGGAAGAGCGGCCTGGTATGTTTAATACGCGGGCTGCTCCCCACTGAATACCAGCGTCTTAGAAGCTATACGACGCTAGCAATGCGCCGCTAAACTGGTTTTGGTTTGCCACTATAGGGCTTTCCGAGACTTTATCTGACAGACGCGAAACTGATGCCCGCGCAGCTAGACTCCAATTTGAGGAAATGGTGTATATGGCACCGACGGAGAAGCCTACCTCAGTCAGTCCAGACCCTGGAGAAAACAGCGGACGTCCTGAATTCAAATGTTGCGAATCGTTGATACCGAACATTGTCTGATTTGCCTGACTCGTACCCCATGTTGCGCTCGGACCAATGGTGATGATGGTCTTGGCGAATGGCGAAAATCTGGCGTCTGCCCCGATACGGAACTGGCTACCCTGGTGTTTTCCGCCGACATCGGAAGTTACAGTGCCAAACGCCGAGTATCTATCGATCGTGTATCTTACGGCTAGGGCCGCACGAGCCGTCTTTTCAATATCTCCCAGACCAGCCAGTCGCGGATCCAACGACTCTTTGCGAAGACTGTAGAGGTCATACGATCCAGCAACAACGACCTGAAGATTATCGCCTCGATAGAGGCGCCAACCGATTCCAAATGGCACGGTGGGCACGGTATCCACAGCGCCCAGGAGAAACCGTCCCTTGGTGGCGCTTATGACTGGAACTACAAGCGCACGTTGACTGTCAGCGCCGGGGTATCTTGGCGTCGAAATTCCGCCTAGGCCAATACTGCCATGCCAAGCATCATCTGCGACTGCGGGTTGTTGCTCGGAGGCATGCACGTAGGGGGCGAAGCCTACGAACGAGGAGATAACGAACGCGGCTGCGGTCTTCTTATGCCAACCATTCATATTGGGATGTTCCGGAAAATTGAGCTGGTAATTCTCACTATCGCCATTGACACATGGCCCTTTAACGATAGGCGTGAGCCCAAGCATGCATCCTGAACATTGTGTAAACATTGCCAGCCATTGCGTGCATTTGTCGAATGCAGCCAATGTATTCACAATACGGGGAGTACTAGATCGGGATTAGTTCTGCTGTCGGAGAACCGCGGAGGCCGGGGCGGAAACTGCGAGCCTTCGTGGAAGACCACAGATCCGCGTGCATACGTCGGTGTCGCTTTCAGCATCTCGACGCGTTGCTGTAGATACGTGTCACGACGGCTCGACCTTCCTGCAGCACATTATCGAGAAAGGACAGGACCAGCGCCCCCTCGCCATCCATGACAGCTTCAAAAGGCGTTCTTCCGCTCAGGCTGTCTATTTTGCTATCAGTAATCCAGCGAAATACTACGCTCTGGTCTGGTTCGATGGCAGACGCAAGATCTGCCACTTGCCGCATAATCCGGGCGGACATCGTAGTTCCTACTTTTTTTGAAAATGTGACGGGGTGTAGATCAGTGCGATCCTGTCAGGCATCTTCAATCAAGGACATTGCCGGAACATTACCCCCGACTCACACTTTCAGATAGCTCACATGCTACGCACGACTCGCTCGCTGTTCAGAGGTAGCTCGGACAGTGCATCTCCGTCAAACTTGATAGGACTTACCCTTGGTGTGGCGACTAATCACTGCGGCACACCGCGATCTAAGTAACGGCTAACTCAGTTGCTCTTCAGCAGCCTAAGCGCCAGAGTAGACTTCCTCTCCCATCACGCCAGGAGGTCGCTGAATCTGACGCAAAGGAACATGCCCGTCGAGAATGAGCAGGTTAGGGACGAGTGATTGAGGACATTCCTCTGCAGCGAACTTCCACCCCGTGCAGCCAGAGCGAAAGCAACTCGTCGAGATCCGCAGGGCTGATTGAACGCCAACAACAAGGTGAGTTGCGAGTCGATCGCCGTGCCGGCACGACGGCGGACATTGAGCAACGTGGGCCAAGGCTGTTCGGATACTTCTAGGATCAGGCGCGTGTCCGGACGAGTTGGCCTTTGCACGAACGATGTGTCCACGCTGGTTCCGGACGCACGCTTAGAGAGTGAGACTGCCAGCGTTAACTGGAACTACCAACGATGGTCACCGCGTCGATCGTGACGATCTGAGTCAGCACTAACAACTCCGACCGTGGCGCCTGCAGCCGCTCCAATCGCAGCTCCTTTCGCCGGATCTCCCCCAGCGAGAGCACTAAGGGCGGCGCCACCCGCCGCACCAATCAACGCCCCTTTGACACCGGCCCTCGCTTCATGGCGATCAACCGCACATCCCGATAGCAAGCCGACGGCGATAGCTATTGCATACAACGCCTTCATGAACTCTCCCAATAGTTGGCGTCTCAATGATCCGCACATAAGTTGCCGACCGCATCAGGCCTTTGTAATTCCACCTTAAAGGACCAAACCGATGCGGCTTCGTAGGCAATTTAGCGGCAGAACGTTGCCTTAACATTGCGCGAGGACGGAGAGTTGATGAGCGTTCGATGCGGATCCCAGTGGCCTAGGCCTAGATGCGCTCCAACGCGTGAGGCACTAGCGTGTGCAGCGCGTATTCCGAGAGAAGTAGCCGGAAGACGCGCGTCGACTGAGCCGGCACAAACGCTGGATGCGTCGAAAAATGATGGCTCCCAGCCGAACCGGTAGGTCATGCGCGACTTCGGCGAGGCCATCCGCCGCGGCGTCAACGACATCGTCCTGACCCCGGAATACCTCCGCAGACGTCCAAGCACGCACTTAGCCCCGCCTGGGCCAGGTGCGTGCTGTTGTGTCACGGAGTCGGTCGCATCAGGAATCCCCGGTGCGTTCGTGGGGGGCTCTGGATGAGAGATCCTTGGGATAATCTAATGTCCGCTGTTGGTCACCAATCCGCCATTCGGTACCGTTTTGGCCAGAGACCGCTTCTGGCCGGTAGCGGACTACGGCGGGAGTAAGATGCCAACATGCCCGCTGCAGCAATTCGATGTCTCAGTTCGGCCAGAAGGCGACACTGCCATGTTGGGTGACGGACGGCCGGAACCCGGCCCATTTCTGCCCTCAATCTCTGGAAAAATTCGCCCTTTGAAACGGTCGGCAATCTATTGCTTTAGGCAGTGGCAGCGTTCGACGACTTCGCTATCGGATGTCTAGCGAAAAAAGGGAATAGTGTTGCCAAGGGGGCATTCAGTGGGCGTGAGCCCATGCAATGCCCTCCGGTCGTCCAACCACGATTCGCCTTGTTTCTTCAAGCGTTTCCAGATCCCATCACCGAAATGAAATCGTCTGGCGGGCACGACATCGGCGCGCGGTTTTGCTCGACGCCCATGTAGATGCCGGCACCACGTCCCGTCTGCAAGGATCTGAGCAAGGCACGAATCTTTGCGTCATGGAATTTAACTGCTCCTGTCTTCACACTGACGACACGCCCCTGAAGAGCAGGCACGCGGGTAAACCCCATGCCATATAAATCTCGACTTTTTGATATTTTGTCGCCAAAATAGACTACATCGTTTGGCACAGAATATTCCATGTCCACTACAAGCCTTAGCCCCAAAAGTCAGACGCTGGCCGTCTTCGAATCGATTCGTGGAGAAATCCTGGATGCCCGCGTGGAGCCGGGGAGTCGGCTGCACGTGGCATCGCTGGTGGATCGTTACGGTGTGAGTCAAAGCGCGGTGCGAGAGGCGTTGTCCCGCCTCGTCGCCGACGGGTTGGCGATTGCGCTGGACCAGAAAGGTTTTCGGGTTGCACCTGTCTCAATTGCCGACCTCCATGACCTGACCGAATCGCGGATCGAGATGGAATGCGTGTCTCTACGCCGGTCGATCGAGCGAGGGGATGCCGCCTGGGAGGCGCGCGTACTGGCGGCCTACCACGAACTGTCGAGGTCGACGCCCGTTGCCGTGGCGGAGTTGCAAGGCACCATGCTTCCATGGGCTGTCCTTCATCGCAGGTTCCATAACGCGCTTGTGAGTGCTGCCGGATCGGATTGGCTGGAGCGCTTCCGGGAGATCATGTTCGACCAGTCAGAGCGATATCGCATGCTTTCCGTCTCGCATCCCGTGGGGCCGCGCGATGTGAACGCCGAACACCGTGCCCTGATGGACGCCGCGTTGGAGCGCAACGTCGACAAGGTCAACGAACTCGTGGCCGCCCATTTCCGCGAGACCGCCAACGTGGTTACCGCGGCGATGGAACAACGGGCGAAGGATGTTAAATGAGCCAGATAACGCTCACCTTCGACAACGGTCCGACCGAAGCCGTCACGCCTTGGGTACTGGATGTACTCGCGAAGTACGACATCCGATCCACGTTCTTCGTGCTCGGCAAGAACATCGTAGAGCCGAGCAATCGTGCCCTGATGCACAGGGCACGCGAAGAAGGACACTGGATCGGCAATCACACCTTCACGCACGAGGTGCCGCTGGGAAAGTCCACCGTCGAGTCCGCCTGCGACGACGAGATCGGCAGGACGCAATCGTTGATCGGCGGCGCTGCACATCCTGACAAGTTGTTCCGGCCTTTCGGCGGCGGCGGCATCCTCGGACCGCATTTGCTGAGTCGGGCTGCCTGCACGTATCTCGAAGCAGGCGGCTACACCTGCGTGCTCTGGAATTCGATTTCACGTGACTGGGAGGATCCGGACGGATGGGTGGACACCGCTCTGCAGCAATGCGCGCACCTTGAAAACGCTCTAACGGTCCTCCACGACTACGAAACCGGTGCGATGCGCATTCTCGAGCGCTTCATCGTACGGGCACTCGAAAGAGGTGACTCGTTCCAGCAGGCATTCCCACCTGCCTGTGTGCCGATGCACCGGGGTGTCCGGATGCTTCCCATGGATTCATTTGTCTGTACGCCGGTGCGAGCCACCGAAGGAGATCATCAATGAGCACCGAACAAATGACGGGCGGAATCATCGTGACGCCCGATGAGGCGACGCCCATCCAGCCGTTCGGCCTTGATATGCGCGTACTGCTAAGTAGCGAAGCCACCGGCGGCACGATCTCGGTCATCATGGCATCCCACAAGCCCGGTGAGGGCCCTCCCGACCACCTGCATCACATGCAGGAAGAGTGTTTCTTCATTGTCGAAGGCACCTATGAACTGACAGCGGGAGACGTCACGCGCACGGTCGGACCCGGCACGATCGTGTACCTGCCGCGCGGTGTTGTGCACAGCTTCAAGAATGTCGGTACGACAGTTGCCCGAATGCTCGACTGGAGTGTTCCAGGCGGACAGGATCGTTACTTCACCGAGATTTCCAACCTGGCCGGAACAGGCTTCGCTGGCGCAAATATCGCGCAAATCAGCGAGAAGCACGACACCCACTTCCCGGCCTCGCACTAATCCTCCTCACGATTTAATTCCCGCAACCCGGAGGCACTGCTCGTGTGTCCGGGCGGGGAAACTCACGCCCAGAAAATAGGAAAGCTCATGCGATTCGTCACTTTCAAGACACGCACAAATGCTCGACCGTCCCTTGCCGTGCGTACTCCGGAAGGCTTGCGCGCCCTCAATGGTTTCGACGCCCCTCGCGTCCCCCAATGTCTCCAGACGTTACTCGCCCTCGGCCCCTCCGCAATGCGCGAGGCGGCTGCAGTCATCGCGCAGTTGGGCGAGCCGGTCGACATGGACCAGATCGTCTACCTCTCCCCGATACTCGCACCGGCAAAGATCATCTGCGTGGGCCTTAACTACCTGGACCACACGAAGGAAAGCAACTTCGAGCAACCCGCCTACCCCACCCTTTTTCTTCGTGTCGCTTCAAGCTTTGTTGGGCATGACGACGCACTGATCAGACCCAGGTGCTCCGAGCAGTTCGACTACGAAGGAGAACTGGTCGCGTTCATTGGGAAGGCAGGCAAGCACATCCCGAAATCGGCGGCGCTTGATCATGTCGCCGGATACTCGGTGTCAAATGAAGGGTCGGTGCGCGACTATCAATTCAAATCGCCGCAGTGGACGGTAGGCAAGAACTTCGATAGGTCCGGCTCGATTGGGCCCGAGTTCGTTTCCGCAGATGAAGTGCCCCTGGGCGGCGCCGGGCTGAGAATCGAAACGCGACTCAATGGAAAGACGGTGCAATCGTCAAATACTTCGGACATGGTCTTCGACACGGCGACGGTCATCTCGCTTGTCAGCGAGGCAATGTCACTGGCGCCTGGCGACACCATCCTGATGGGCACGCCGGCCGGCGTCGGCCTTGCGCGCAAGCCTCCGCTGTACATGAAGCCTGGAGATATCGCCGAAGTCGAAGTGGAAGGTGTCGGCCTGCTGCGTAACGCTGTGGCCGACGAGGAATAGTCGCCATGGCCGAACGGCTTCAAGTCAAGCTGCTAGTCGGTAGCCTGCGCGAATCCTCGATCAATCGCCGCCTTGCAACGGCGTTGATGAACCTGCTCGCGCCGGACATGGACTGTGCCATCGTGGAAATCGGAGCCCTTCCACACTACAACGAGGACGATGAATCGCGGGCAGACCCTGACGTACTGACGTTCCGAAGCGCTTGCAGTGCGGCCGACGCGTTCATCTTCGTCACGCCGGAGTACAACCGGTCAATCCCTGGCGTTCTTAAGAACGCCATCGATTACGGTTCCCGACCCAAGGACAACAGTGTCTGGAAGGGGTTGCCCTGCGCGGTCATCGGTGCGTCTCCAGGTGTACTCGGAACGTGCATGGCCCAGCAGCATCTGCGAAACATTCTTGCCGCGTTGGATATGGCAGTGATGGCCCATCAGGAAGCCTATATACATGCCAGGCCAGGACTGCTCCGGGACGACGGCCTCGTAACGGACGAAGCCGTTGCGCAGTTTCTTGCACGCTGGTGCAGTTCCTTCCGCGACTGGACACATTTGATCGGCCGCAACCGGTCGCCATGACCCGCGGGCGGCCCGACAACAAGTATCAAAAACAGACAGCCGGCCCGACCGGCGCTCGGAGACCATATGAAACCCGCTATTGTTGTTCGTAAGCTCATTGTGGCGGCGTCCCTCGCCTGTGCCAGCGCGGTAGCGCTCGCACAAGTGTGGCCTGCCAGACCTGTCAAGGTCGTGATCGGCGTGCCCGCCGGAATTGCCGCTGACGTCATTGCCAGGCTCTACTGCGAGAAGCTTTCCAAGGCACTGGGACAGCCAGTAGTCGTCGACAACAAGCCTGGAGCCACGGGCAACATCGCCCAGGACGTGGTAGCGAAAGCGCCGGGGGACGGATACACACTGTTGTACGCCGTATCGAACTCGTTCGTGAGCAACCCGTTTGCCTTCAAGAAACTACCGTTCCGCGTGGACACGGATTTCGTGCCGGTTGCTCAGACGGTGCGCAATGGCCTCTATCTGGTCACGAGCAAGGACTTTCCCGCCAAGACCGTGCCGGATCTCGCCGCACTCGTACGCGCTCATCCTGGCAAGTACAACTACGCCTCCTACGGGATCGGCGGCTTTCCGCATCTGGTGATGGAGCTTGTGCTTAACCAGGAACGCATGGACATGGTGCACGTCCCTTACAAAGGGGGCGCGCTGCAGGAGGTGGTGGGCGGCTCGGTGCCGATGGTCTGGGAGCCTGCGGCGAACGCCGTGCCATTCATCCGCGAGGGACGCGTCCAGGCACTCGCAGTGTGGGGCTATGGAAAACGCAATCCAGCGACACCAACCGTGCCGAACATCGCCGAGTTGGTTCTCGGCACGGATGTGGGGAGCTTTCAAGGATTCTGGGCACCGGCTGGTACACCACGCGATATCGTCATGCGCCTGAATCAGGAGATCACGAAGGCCAGTCGAAACCCCGAACTGATCGAGAAAATCCGGATCGCGTATGCGGAGCCGGTGACGTCGACGCCCGAAGACATGGCCGCCGAGATCAAGCGTGAATCGGTGAGGTGGGCGCAATTGATCAAGGCCAGGAACATCCGCCTCGACTAACTGCAGAACACACAGGGAGCGCTTATGGATGATGCAACGATGGCGATCATGCTGGCCGAGTGGAGCTGCACGAAGGCCATTCACAGATACGCGAAAGCGGCCGACGGTAACGACGTTGACGCGTTTCTCGACGCCTTTACCCCCGACGGGATCTGGCTGCGCCCCGATGGGCAAGCCGTAAAAGGGCATGCGGCGCTGCGCGCGTTCTATGTGGCGCGGCCGCAAAACTACTCGCGACACATCATTTCGAACATCGTGGTCGATGTAAGCGATGTGGAGCATGCTACTGCGACGTCAATAGGCGTCGTCGTAAAGGCCATGGCACCTGTCACGTTCCCCCTGACGGTGCTCCCTCAACTGCTGCTCGCCGATTACGAAGACAGCTTTCGTCGTTGCGACGATGGTCACTGGCGCATTTCGCACCGTCGCGTGACATTGCAAGCCGATACCCGGTCCTCTTGACTTCGAGGTGCGAGGTCGCGCCTCCACCTGCGTAAATCCCACGACTGAAGCACCCCATTCGCGCCACGACCCTGTCGCGTGCTCGCGACGACTGCGTTCGTCCGAACGCAGCCGATTGCAGAAAAAATTACATAAAAATGGAGGAGACCATGCAAGGTTCGAAATGGATTTTCGGCGCGCTGGCGGTTCTGCCCAGCGTCGCGTCTGCACAATCGTCGGTCACGCTCTACGGGCTGATCGATAACGGCGTCGAGTACATCAACCACGTAGGCGCGGCAAGTACTGGCGTGGTACGGATGCCCAAATTTACGGGCACGGTGCCCTCGCGCTGGGGCATGCGCGGCACGGAAGATCTCGGGAGAGGAATCAAGTCCATGTTCGTACTGGAGTCCGGATTTGCACCGGAGTCCGGAACATCTGCCCAGGGCGGACGTCTGTTTGGCCGCCAGGCGTACGTGGGCCTGAGCAGCGATCGCTGGGGCCAGCTCACGTTTGGCAGACAGTTCACGATGCAGTTCTGGGCGACGCTCGACTCCGACATCCTGACCTCGAACGTGTACGGCGGCAACGTGGTGGATTCCTATCGGGCGAACCCTCGCGCTGACAATGCTATTGGCTACCGCGGAAAGTTTGGCAACATCACCATCGCCGGTACCTACAGTCTTGGGCGTGATGTTGTCAGTGCACCTGCAGGCGCCAACTGCGCGGGCGAGAACCCTGCAGACAACCAAGCCTGCCGCGGATGGTCGGCGATGATTGCCTACGACACGAACACGTGGGGCGTTTCCACAGCCTACGAGTCGTTGCGCGGCGGCGCGGACGCCACCGGTGGACTCACGAGCAGCGGGCTCAAGGACAACCGGCTTATCTTCGGCGCATATTCGCTGATGAACAACGTCAAGGTGGGCATAGGAGGAACGATTCGCGACAACGACGGCAGTACGACGCCGCATAGCCAGCTCTATTACGTCGGCGCAGCATATGACCTCACGCCGGCACTTAACCTCGCGGCGCAGATCTATTGGCTACGCTACAGCCATAGCCCGAACAAGGCATGGCTGGAAGCGGTGCGCGTGACCTATTCGTTCTCAAAGCGCACGTCGGCGTATGTGACAGCGGGTTTCATCGATAACCGTGGCGATCTGGCGTTGTCGGTAAGCAGCGGCGACAACACCAACACATCCCCGACGCCCGGGGGCAACCAGTTCGGGACGATGGTGGGATTGAAGCATGTGTTCTGACACACTGGGCTACGTGACGCTTTAAAAGCCTGGGGCAATTCGAAAAATTTCCACGCTTCCGTCTCTCGCGCGACTGTTTACGAACAATGAACGGACCTTTAATTTAGCCCGCCGATAGTCCGTGTTGGGTCGTTCTGCGACGGTCACGGCGTCGGACGACTCCGGCACCCGGTCCCCCGCCAAGGCCCTGGTAGCTATCAGCTATCCCTCGACGCCGGTTGCCGCGGAGCCGATCTGCATGCGCCCCACCCTGCTTCCGGACTCGACCGCTACCGGCCAGCACCACCGCCCCACCCTCAACCCCAGGTCAAGGATGCCACCCCGCACAAACCGTACGCCCGTGCCGACATCTGAAAATGGCCAGCCCTGCGACATTTGAGGACAGCCTGGACAAGGTTGTAAGGGCCAAACCAGAATGTCCGCTTCCAGCCAGATCAGAATGTCCTCTGGCAAGACCTAACGCCGTGAGACACGCTAGGCCGTCGTGAAATCAACGACTGTTTTCCACAGCACGAGCGCGCCAATGTTCAGGACCACTGTCGCCCAGAAGACCATCTGAAATGCCTGCTTCCGATTCTTATGCCGAAGCAGGTGTTGCGCAGCCAGCGCGCCTGGCCATCCTCCGCATAGTGCAACGAGATGCAGATTGGCCTCCGGAATACGCCAGGCCTTCCGATTTGCCCGGGCCTTGTCGTCAGCGTACGCGATGAAGGCGATGACACTGGCCGTCACGCTGACAATGCCGACGAATCGAGGAAGATAGCCGCCCAGTGCTCCCAGGACGATTGCGACCAACGCCATTACTCCGACTAGCGCCGGTATCCAGTTCGCCCCGGCGCCACTGCCTGACTTTGGGGCGCCCGCGATGGCGACGTTTAGCGCCTGCATTCGACCATCCTTGCCTTTGGCAAGTTCGAAGCTCACGCGGTCGCCCACCTTCGGCTGAACAGCGCGCGTGCGCAGCGCAGTCACATGAAAGAACACGTCCTTGAGATCCGCGTGGATGTCGATGAAGCCATAGCCCCTGTCGGCATGCCAGGATTTGATCCGCCCTGCTCTCTTCATGTTCTTTGGCTTGGTGTTTTGGGTTGGTATTGCTGGAGGCACGCAGTGTACGCTTTTGGTGACGTGTCCCCACGTAAATCGATCGAAAGCTATATAAGTCGAAATCGCACGGTTTGTGGGTGAAAGGCCAGGCTCGCCGGCGGCGCCAAGTCTCGCGTGCGCCGCCTCACCGATGCAACCGATTGCGTCGGCCCCCACTCCCTCAGCAGGTACAACATCGCGCCGACCTTCGCGCCGGGGCGGCTTGGTGGACGCTGGCGCGTGCCTTGCATGAGTCTCTCTACTGTCAGCGATCTTCGATACAGAAATGGGGAGCCCATCATGCCCACGCTAGCCGCCGATCATGTCGACATGCTGCGCCACGCCGTGCGCGGCAAGGTGCTGTTGCCGAACGACCCTGGATACGACATCGCGCGTACCGTCTGGAATGCAACCGTCGACCGCCGGCCGGCGGTCATTGTGCAGTGCACCGGTACGGCGGACGTCATGCAGGCCGTCAATTTCGCGCGCGATCATGGCTTGTCGATTGCCGTGCGCGGCGGCGGGCACAACATCGCCGGCAGCGCCATCTGCAACGACGGGCTGGTGGTGGACCTGTCGCAGCTGCGCAGCGTCCATATCGATCCCCGGGACCGTGTGGCCTGGGTCAGCCCGGGCGCCACACTGGGCGATTTCGACCACGAGGCGCAGGCATTGGGCCTGGCCACGCCGCTCGGCATCAATTCCACCACGGGCGTGGCCGGACTGACGCTGGGCGGTGGGTTTGGCTGGCTCACGCGGCAGTACGGCATGACCGTCGACAACCTGCTGGGCTGCGAAGTGGTCACGGCCGACGGCCAGCGCCATTGGGCCGATACCACGCACGAGCCGGAGCTGTTCTGGGCGGTGCGAGGTGGTGCCGGCAATTTTGGCGTGGTGACGCTGTTCCAGTTCCGGTTGCATCAGGTGGGCCCGATGGTCACGGCCGGGCTGATCGTGTTCCCGGCGGCGGAAGGCAAGTCGGTACTGCGCCAGTACCGTGCCTTTACGGAAACGTCGATGCCCGACAACATGAACGTCTGGGTGGTATTGCGCCGTGCACCGCCGCTGCCTTTCCTGCCGTCGTCGGCGCATGGCGCCAATGTGGTGGTGCTGGCCGTCTTCCACACGGGCGACGCGGCTACCGCCGACAAGGACATCGCGCCACTTCGCACGTTTGGCCAGGCCGTGGGCGAGCACGTGGGCCCGGTGCCCTACGCGGCGTGGCAGCAGGCATTCGATCCGCTGCTGACGCCGGGCGCGCGCAACTACTGGAAATCTCACAACTTCGCACGGCTCGACGACGCGGCCATCGACCTGATGACCGACTTCGCCGCGCGCGGGCCGTCGGCCAATGCCGAGATCTTCATCGGCCAGGTGGGCGGGGTGGCCAACCGCGTGTCGCCCGATGCCACGGCGTACCACCACCGCGACGCGCGATATGTGATGAATGTGCATTCGCGCTGGGACCGGACCGACGAGGATGCCGCCTGCATCGGCTGGGCGCGCGACTTTTTCAACGCGGCGGCGCCGTATGCCACGGGTGGCGTCTACGTGAATTTCATGACGGAGGACGAGACCGCGCGCGTCAACGCCGCGTATGGACACAACTTCGACCGGTTGGCCAAGGCCAAGCGCATCTACGACCCGCAAAACCTGTTCTGCACGAACCAGAACATCAAGCCGGCGCCGTGACGCGTGCCGGCACACACCGTCGCGCCATGCGTTGCCATGGATGCCTCGCATGGCCGACGACTTTCACATTTCCCACCACCGCAGTCAACGGTTGATCTGTTGGACTGCGCGTTGGCGCTGGGCCTCGGCATCCTTCAGCAGCCGATAGGATACGTAGTACTTGTAGATATTCCGTACGTAAGTTGTGGTCTCCGTTCCAATCTTTTCCGCCACGACAATCTCAACGTTGTTGAACCATACGTCGGGATTCAATCCACGCTCCGTCGCGAGCCTGCGCATTTTTGCTATGTTTCCGGGTCCCGCGTTATAGCTGGCAAACGCGAACAGCGGCCGGTCAACGTCGGAAAACCTCGCATCCTGAAAGTAGCGTGTCATGAGCTGATCCAGGTATTTGGTGCCCGCGTGGATGTTTGACTCGGCCAACCTGATGTCACCTACATTGAGTTCCTTGCCCGTTGCGGGCATCAATTGCATGATCCCGATTGCGCCAACCCGGCTCTTGGCATCCTGTTTGAGTTGGGATTCCTGAAAGCCTTGCGCAGCGAGCATTAGCGGATCGAAACTGTACTGTTGGCCATATTTCTCGAATATCGTCACGGTCTGCGCAAACCGCTTGAGTTCGGTGCTTTCTGCGTTGCTATGGATCTGCTTGATTCCCTGCATGTACTGCTTCAGACGTATCTCCGCGATGCTCTGTTTCTTGATGTAGTTGTCATAGAAGTTGCTGAGAGCCGCCTGCAACTGGGGACTTTGCTTTCGCATGGCCCAGCCAACATGGCCCCCTTCGCGCACGGAAATGCTCTCGTGGACCGTGACATTCGGCAGCATCTGCGCCCACATGCGCGCCTTCCAGTCGTCCACGACGATGATCTGCAGGAGGCCAACATTCATCATCTCCATCGCATCCTCGTCCTCCAGCGCGTCTGGCAGCAGCACGATCTTCATGGGCGGCTTGGCCGCCTGGCGGAAGCGGCCATTGAGCGCGTTCAGGCTCTCGTAATAGCTGCTGTAGCGGCGAACGTGCACCGTCTTCCCGCTCAGATCGTCGAGGTTTGAGAGTGCCGGTGACTTTGGCCCCGTCAGGACCAGCTCCCGGGAGGGCTTCCGCGCGCTGGCGGTCACGAAGTCGACCTGTTTCAGTCGCTCATCGGTGACCGTCAGATTACCGGCGGCGATATCGCCGAGGCCATCGTTGAGGGCCGGTAGCAAGCGGTCACGCGTCGTCGGGATCATCACCACGGTCACGGGACGCTTGTCTAGCCTGCTCGCGTATGTCTTGTTGATGTACCGCTCGAAGTCGCGCACGAAATCCGCAGTCAGGCCGCGCTCCTGCCCCCGGTCATTGAAGTACAACGTGCGGCTGAATGGCACGAGCACCCGAATCACGCGTCGTTCCAGCATCGCGTCGAAGTCGCCGCGCCAGGGCTTCACCGTGAGGTCCAGTTTCCTGGCAGGGTCTGCTGCAGGCGGTGCTGACGCAGGTGCGGAGGGAGGCGCGCACCATACCGTTCCGACAAGCGCGCCCGATAACCACAAAGCCACCGAGAGAAGGCCGGTCCCAAGCCACGCGCGCGCAGATTGCATCACATGCACCATTCGGTTGGAGTCCTGCCGGCCGAAATTTATTAAACGCGTTCTTATGAGAATGGCGGCACTGGCGGCGACTCATTTACAGAATAGGCCATTGGTCCAATGGATGACGGACATGCTTGGGTCTACTTTCCAGAAACACGTCAATTGTGACGGCGATTCTGCAGGCAGAGAGGGAGAACTTGCATGTCGTCTGTCAATTCGTCGCAAGAGGAGTCCGCTGAAAAGCGAGGGCCGACTCTCGATATCGTCGATCGCGTATCCGAGACGTGCTTCGGGCTCTTCATGGCGCTGACATTCGTCGGCGCAGTTTCCTCCGCTACCGCCGGCCCCGATGCCGGCCGCACCATGTTGAGCACAGCCATAGGTTGCAACCTCGCCTGGGGACTGGTCGATGCCATCATGTACCTGGTGCGGACGCTGGCAGGACGCGGCATGCTGCAGAAGCTCGTCGTCATTACCAGACGCGACGATCCTGCATCCGGCATCGATGCGATTCGAGACGCCCTGCCGCCAGCCATGAATGCCCATGTTTCTGATGAGGATCTCGAACCGTTGCGGCGGCGGTTCCTCAACGGCGCGGCAGTGCCCGCGCGTCCCAGGTTGCGGAGTGGCGACTTGCTGGCAGCCTTTCGGATCTTCTGTATCGTCGTGCTGGCGACCTTCCCCGTCGCATTACCCTTTGTCATTTGGGACGACGTCACAACGGCCCTCGTCGTTTCCCGGGTTCTGACCCTGATCATGCTCTTCGCTAGTGGCGCGGCATTGGGACATTACGGCGGCATCAGCCCGTGGCGTGCCGGCCTCGGCATGATGGCGCTCGGTGTTGCCCTGACTGCGGCGGTCATCGCATTAGGGGGATGACGTGCGTGCATTGTTGGCAGGCGCTGCGATTGGCCTGGTTTTCCAGTGCGCATACGCCCAGGAAATCGACGTGGCCCAGGCGGATGCCAGCGCGCCACCGCCGGCCTGGAGCTTCTTGGCCACTGGCTTCTGGAACATGCCACGACATGAGGGTAGCTACGGCTCGGGCATCTTCACTGCCGATCATGGTTCGCTTCATCTGGAGGCACGCGTCAACTACGAAGCGATACATGCCCAATCGGCCTTTATCGGCTGGTCGTTTTCCGGTGGCGAGACCGTGCAGTACAAAATCACTCCCATCGTCGGCTTTGTCGCAGGCAGCGCGCACGGCCCCATCGTCGGCGCGGAAGCAAGCCTGGCGATCAGCAAATTCGATTACTACATCGAAGCCGAGTATCTGCCCGGCACAGGCTCCACCACGCCCTACACCTATGCCTGGAGCGAACTCGGATACCGCCCCTTGCCGTGGCTGCGCTTAGGGCTCGTTGCACAGCGCACGCGAATCTATGGAGGAGATCGCGAATTCCAGCGCGGCGGATTGCTGCAACTCACGTTCGGCAAAGTCACAGGCAGCGTCTATTGGTTCAACCCGGCATCCCAGGACCAAGTGGTCATCGCTGCCGTGAGCCTGGCGTTTTAACGGCAATATCCACGCCGCAAGCACAGTCAGACATGCAAGATGTGGAAAAGACCGAATCTGTTGGTAGCGGCTTTAGGTGCGTTGCTGCGAAAGGTAGCAGCAAGCCATGTTGAAGGACGTTGAACTCGTTGGCTCCGGGACCATGTCAGTCTGATACGACGATCGCGTTAGGCAGCCGACATTGCTATAGGACGTGTACGAGTCCTCGTGGATGCTGGATCGGGAGGAAAGCCACCAAGCCCCGCTCCCGAAACCCGCGCCTGTAACTTACTTGGCTGCGGTCTTGACCGGCGTACCGGTATAGCTCAGCGAAGACAGTTCTTCCTTCGCTTTTTCGGGCGTCTCGAGTTCGAGCACGACACGGCCCACCATCAGGCCCATCGAGGGCGAGCTACGCACGTATTTGGTTTCGCCGGCATCGAGCACGAAGCTGAGCGTCTTCTCGGTTTCCGTGGCAGCCGCGGCAACATACTTGCCAGCCGGACGATCGACGAAGAAAAAGCCACCTGGCTTGGATTCGCCAACGACTTCGTTGTTCAGACGGATTTCGGGCTGAATGGCAGCGCCGAACATCGATGCGGAGCGCATGAAGTAGACGCGCCCTTCTCCCGCCTTCACCGTCGGCATCGATGCAGCCATCTCGCTATGCTTGACTCCAGAGGCACAGCCAGCCAGCAGCGACGTAACGGCTACTGCGGCAAACATCATGCGTGCGACCCGTTTCATTGTATTTCTCCTGTTGTAATGGGAACTGCAGTGGAAAGGGGTGAGTAGCTCTGCTCACCCGGAAGGTAGAAACCGACAAGCCGTTTGTCCTGAATGACGAGATACGCCTCGTGGACCTGCCGGCCTTCGATCGTGAACACTGTGTCTGCGGGCCGATACACGGTTCCCTGCGCCAAGCGCCCGGCCGGTTTCCAGACCGAGCTCTGCGCAAGGGTGCGCGTGTAGCCGGTATCGAGACGAACTTCCGCGTTGCTTTCAAAGCGGACGGCTCGCACGGATGCGCCATCGGCGAGCGGTTTGAGTTGCACTGGGGCGGTCTGGACCATCGGGGCACAACCCGCCAGTGCCAGCAGGGCGAGCAATAGAATTCGCATCTTCATCGATCGGCTACCGTGGTGTCCTGCGACAGATTGCGCAGGTGTATGTCATTGGCATGCCGGTGAAGATAGCAAATCGCACCACTGCATAAAATGCCGTCACCTCCAACCGACGGAATTCGTATGAAAAGCGCAACGCGTGCCGAGCCTGAGCAGGCACACTCTATTTGCGAGCGCTTTCAAGCATAAATCGCCACAGGCAGGCATAGACCGTGCGTAAAAGGCTTATGGCGCCCCTCGATCTAAAGATATCCCGCCATGACGCCGATATATGTTTCTTATGAAGGCAATTCCTAGGCTGCACGCATTTTGTCCTTTCTTCAGCGTCCCCTTCCGAAGCAGGGTTGGCTAACGCTCTCACCGCCTGCCCCACCGCTTCTGCTCATCGACGATGGGAGGCCGTACGTCAGAACACGGAACGAATCGTGCCACCATCGACGCGGATCGTGGCGCCGCTCATGTAGTCGGCATAGGGACTTGCCAGGTAGGCGACTGCTGCCGCGATCTCGTCGGGACGGCCCAGACGGCCGATGTCGTTCGGGACCATGTCACGCACACAGCCACGCTCGATGTCCTCCCATGTATCGCCCCATCCGTGCTGCGGCGCGATTGTCTCCAGCAGCTCCCGGACCGCTGGCACCAGAATCGCGCCGGGCGCCACGATGTTCGACGTCACGCCGGAATCCTTGAGATCGCGCGCCAGCGAGACGGCCAGGTTGTGTCGCGCAGCGAGCGAAGCGTTGTAGTCAGGCTGCATCGGGATCGGCTGACCGGCGAGTCCTCCGCCGATCTGGATCACGCGGCCCCATCGGGCTTCGCGCATGGCAGGCACCAGTCGCTGAATCATGCGCACGGCGGACAAGACGTTGACGTCATAGGTCTCGATCCACTTGTCGGGCGAGGCCGTGCTCCAGTTCAGATGATGGTAGTAGCCCGCGTTGTTGACCAGGATGTCGACATGACCGCCCTCTTGCGCCGTGGCGGCCACGGCGTCGGCACCAGCATCTGTCGCCAGGTCGCCCAAGGCGATTTCAACCAGACCACCCGCCTCCGCAATGTCTGCCGCAACGGCCTTTGCACGATCGTTGCTGCGGCCATTGACGATCACGGTCGCGCCCTCCGCCGCCAGAAACTTCGCAATCGCCTCGCCCAGTCCGGCAGTCGATCCCGTGACCAGGGCGCGCTTTCCTTTCAGTTGAAGATCCATGTGGATGATTCCTCGATGACACCAAAGTTCTACGAGTGTATACTTCACAAATCAAAAAATCTACGACTGTTTGATTTATGAAGACACTCGGCAAGAAAGGGGCTGCCACGCGTCAGGCCATCCTCACGTCAGCGCGCCAGGCGTTCACGGAATCGGGCTATGACATTGGCGTACGAGATATCGCGGAGAAAGCGGGGGTGACCGCGATGCTGGTCAATCGCTATTTCGGATCGAAGGAGGAACTGTTCGAGGAAGTGGTGGACGTGGTCCTGTCGACGCCGGGCATTCTCACGGGGGATGTCATGGAGCGCGCGCCCGATGTATCGACGCTATGCCGCGAGGCTGCTGCCGCCCTGGTGGCGAAGACGGCGCCAGACCTGACGCCGATGGATGGATTCCTGATCATGCTGCGATCCGCGAACAACAAGCTGGCCACGGACATCCTGCGCAGGAAATTCGAAACGCATTTCGCCAAACCGCTCGCCTTGCTGCTGCCGGGCAAAGACGCGGGTCAACGGGCCGCGATGTTCTTGTCCGTCATTGCCGGCTTCCAGGTCATGCGGCAAATAGTCGAACTGGCCGCGTTGACGCAGGCCGACTCCAATCAGTTGGCAGCAAGACTGGAAGCGGTATTTGAGTTGCTCATCATGGATGGCCCGCGCAGCGCGTAGCTCCCGCCTCAGAACCTGGCGCGCAATCCAGCCATCAACT
The DNA here is from genome assembly GCF_039710735.1 of Cupriavidus sp. DL-D2. Lineage (NCBI taxonomy): Bacteria > Pseudomonadati > Pseudomonadota > Betaproteobacteria > Burkholderiales > Burkholderiaceae > Cupriavidus > Cupriavidus sp. DL-D2. The sequence goes on from NZ_JBDKXK010000038.1 coordinate 61,257, forward strand.
GCACGCTGTAGCTATCGCCGAAGTTGCGCAGTGGCGTGTTGACCGATGCTTCGGCATAGACCATGGTTCGGTCGTTGTTCCAGGCATAGCTGCCGCCCACGCCTGCCCCCGTCCAAAGGCGGTTGTCGCGCCGCAGGAAGGCAACGTCTGCCACATTGACGCGGGCGGCATCGAGGAACTCGTAGTTCAGGTTGAAGATGCCGTACACGTTCCGGCTGCGCGATTGCGTGGACGTTTCCTGCCAGCGGTTCTTGTGATCGATGGAAATTCCGGCGCGACCCAGCAGGCTCTTGCCGTTCTGCGAGGACACCCGCGCGCCGAAGCGGTCGGTAAAGTCATCGAAGCTGGTCTGTGACCACATCAGTTGCGCCTGCGGCGTCAACGTCAGCGCGTTGCCGACTTCGGTGCGCTTGCCCAGTTCCAGGCTGAACGCCTTACCGTCGCCGTGATTGCCACTGGCCATGCGGCCAGCCAGATCGGAATTCAGGTCACTGCGATACCACGTGAACTGTGCCTGCGCATCGGCATACACGCCATTCGCGCCATACCAGGTCATCGTGCCGCCCAGGCCGTATCCGTCCGTATTGACGCGGCCATCGCCGCTGGGGGAGCGTGCCCGCGCGTTGCCCCGGACGTAGGTCGCAGCCAGGCCAGCCACCAGCGCACCCCCATCGCGCGCCTGCCACAGCGCGTGGTCAGCCCCCGCCTGCACTCGCCAGACGTCGGTGTCCACCGCCGTGCCGCTGGTGGAGTGCTTCGACGATGAGCCACGCAACTCGCCTTCGGTACGTGCCCATGCACCCGTGCCGCCTGCGAGGCCACCTTCGGTCCACTGGCGGCTGCCCACCCGCTGCTGAAGCGTGGGCAAGCGCGTGATGGCCTGCAGGCTTTGCGCGTAGGCTTCGTAGACGGGCACACCGGGTTGGTACAGCGGCTGGACGGCAGAGACTGTCTGCGTCGTATCCGATGGCGGCTGGGTCGAGGCGCTGTCGCTGGGAGCCACCTCCGCCACGGTCGAGCGCAGATACCAGTCGCCATCCGTCGGCGTACTGTTGCCGTTCTTCTGCAAGGTATAGGCGTAGGCGCCTGCCACGACAGCCTGCCTGCCCCGGAACGTGTAGTCGCCGCCGACCAGCGTGAAGCTGCCGGCCGACGTGCCGCCGACATCAATGACCTTGATGCCCTCGACGGTTTGCGCCCCGCCGCCGCCCACGTTGATCACCCGCACGTTAGTGCTGCCGCTGGTGTTCCCCGTGACCACCAGCTTGTCCGTTGCGCTGTTGTCCCCGCCCAGTACCGACTCGATCTCCAGCGCGCCGCCGTTGCCCGCGTAGTTGCCGGCCACCGTCAGCGTACCGAGCGAGTTGCCAGGGGCAATGGTCCCCGCATTGGTGGTGTTGCCGATGATGCCGCTGCCCTGGAGCCGCGCCGCGCTCAGCACATCCATCGATCCGCCCAGGCGTCCGTTGACAGCCAGTGTGCCGGACTGGACGGTGGTGCTTCCGGTGAAGGCGGCGCTGTCGCCCGTCATCACGGTCTTGCCTGTGCCTCGCTGGACAACGGCGCCGTTGCCGCTCACCGAGCTGTCGAAAGTCCAGCTATCGGCGCGTTGGAAGGCGAGTGTGCCATTGGCGGTCACATCGCCCGTGATGCTGCCCCCGCTGCCGCTGTTGCCGAGTTGCAGCGTGGCACCCGATGCAATCGTTGTGCCGCCAGCATATGTGTTGGCGCCCGAGAGCACCTGTGTGCCGCCGACGATGCCGAGGCCGCCCGTGCTCTCGATGTTGCCGCCGAACACGGTAGCCGAACCATTGGTGATGTCCAGCCGCTTGTTGCCCATCACTACACGACCGTCCCCAGACAAGCTCTGGATGGTCGCACTGCCTGGCGCCACGCCCGATGCATCGAACACGGCGCCGGACTTGACGTTGACCTCGCTCGCGTTGGCGAAGGAGCCGCCACCGGTCAGCACGACACTGCCGGCATCGACGAACAGCCGGCCGATGTACTCATGCGCCGCCGTCGTGGCGAATACGCCAGCGCCTATCTTGACGACATCACCCTGCCCTCTGATCGCAACACCCAGATCCGTGCGATTGACGGCGTTCACCATATCGAAGGTCAATGTATGGCCATTGAGATCGATGCCCTTCCACAGCCCGGCCACGGTGAGGCCATTCGGCATCGTGTACCCACCGCCGTTGACGTTGGTCGCGCGAATGGAAATGTCGTTCTCGAGCACGGTGCGGCGGAAGAATGTCTGCATCGTGATGGCGCTGTCGTTCTGCACGCCCACGCCATCGGTGCCGTACAGATGCACCTCCGGCATCGCCTCATTGTCGAAACGTGACACCACACTGCCATCGCGAATCCATACGGAGCCGATTTCTATGGCAGGGCCATTCAGGAAGTTGATCCGGGTGGCGGAAGTGCCGCCAAGAATCGCGCGGTCGTTGCGCCCGGGCGCTGCGCCGCCCGTCCACGACCCGGTGGCCGACCATGCAGCCAGCGTGCTGCCCCGGAAGACGATGTCCGCACCCAGCGCCGCGCCCGATCCCGACAGCGCGGCAGCCGCCATCAGCAGCGAGACGCCCTTTGCAACGGGAGAACGCCGTGGAAGATCAGAAGACGAAGGAAATGCGGGACAAACGGGGAATGCGGGGGATGCGGGGGATGCGGGGGCTTTCTTGTTATGAATCGACATCGCTTGTGTACAGCCGGGAGAGAGCCCGCATGGTAAGCGCTAATGTCGCAAACGTATCTAAATCGCTACATTTACTGTGGTTTTTGCCACACCTCGCTGTCGCTACAGCCCGCCCGGCTTTCCCCCCGGCCGCATCGTCGCATTCTCCAGCAACTGCTCGTGGATATACGAATGCAGCAGCAGCGCCTCACGCTCACCGTACGCATCGAAGGCCACGCCGACATGGTGGAAGGGGTCGGCGGGGTCCGCGTCGGGATCTTCGCGGGTGCAGCCTTCCACCGAGAACTTCTTTTTGAGGCCGGCGGCGCGTAGCGTGAATTCCAGCCTGACCTGTACGCCGGGCTGGCCGAGTTCGCTCGATGCGGTGGAAACGGACGCGCCGCCCAGGCTCAGGTCGGTAATCAGCACGGTTTGCGGCGAGCCTGTGCCATCGGCAGCGGATAATGCGCCCACCAGTCGCACGGGCACGCGGATACTGCCGCGCATTTCGCGCGCGTCGAGGTGCTGAATATCGCCAAGCATCCAATAGGGGAATGGCGACCGGGACGTTGCCTGAATGCGGGCGGAGAAACTATGAATGCTGGTGCCCGAGAATCCACGGAACAGCACCGTTTCGCCATCGGGGATTTCCGGGACGGGATTACCGGACAAACTCGGCCATCCGATAAAAATCGCGCCATCATGGAAACCGATCAGGCGGCTGACCGCAGCGCGATTTGGGTCGGCCGGGCGTTTCACGTGCAGCAGCGTGCCAATCAGCAGTCCATAGCCATCGTGCCACTGGGCGCTGGGTGCGTCGGCACGCAGGGGCGCCATATCGCCGGCCCAGAAGCAGCGGCCAGCCTGGAGCACCAGAACAAGTTCCTCGGCTGTGCGGAATACCGTGCCTTCATCGGCCACGGGAAAACCCAATTCATCGACCAGCGCCGACTTCAGCGGACTGCCCAGTTCGATATCCCCGGCCTGCACTTCCCTGCGCATTGGATGCACTTTTCATCCCTTTCGAATAATTCGCTACTTTAGATAGTCTTTGTGTCTTTGTCAGGTACGCGCTGGTTAACGCTGATATGCCGCGCGTTTTAATCAGCCGAACGCCGATTCCATCTGGCGCGCACGCTTGACGCTGTCGCCGTGCAGATACAGCGAGGTCGTGGAGACCGAGGCGTGGCGCAGATTGTCGCGCACCGTCGTCAGTTCCGCACCACGTGCCAGTGCATGGGTGGCGTGGGTGTGGCGCAACCAGTGCGGGCTGGCCTTGCGCAGTTTCTCGGCAGTAGCCGGGCGCTCGGCTTCGAGCTGCTCCGCCGCCGTGGCGAAAAAGCGCTTCATGACCATCCACAAGCGCGCACCGGTGATGCCGCCGCTTTCATCGGGACCGAGGCTGCTGACCAACGGCGTAGCGGGCTCCCACAACGCCCGGGTGACCGGGAGTTGCCGCTCGACGAGGTAGCGATCCAGCGCATTGCGCGCCAACGGCGGCAGCGCCACGCGGCCGGCCTTGGCCCCCTTGCCGACCAGATGCAGCCAGTGATCGCCATGCACATCGGTTTCGATACCGCGCAATGTGGCCCCCACCAGTTCGCTGGCGCGCAACCCCGTGGCATACGTGAAGTCCAGGATAAAACGCAGCCGCTGCGCAGCCGGTGCATCCCAACCGTACGACCACTCCAACCCATCGGCAATGCTGCGCGTGATCATCCACTCGCCTTCGGAAAACGCATGCGAGACGTCGAGTGCGGCGGTCTTGGCGCCACCGCGCACTTTCAGGCCGGCGAACGGATTGGCCAGCACATAGCGTTGCTGAACGAGCCATCGGAATAACGCGCCGATGACTTGCAGCGCATAGGCAGCGGATCGCGGTGACACGGCATCGGTGAACGGTTTCCAGTCCGCCGCGCTACGTGGCCGGGCCGGTCCCACCCAGCGCTCGCGTGGCGACGGTTCACGCAGGAAATTCCGATAAGCGGTGGCATCTTCTGTCGTCAACGATGAAAGCGGACGGCCTTTCTCGATGATGGCCCACAGAATCAGCCGCTCGGCTTCCTTGCGATACGCGCGCTGCGTGGCCGGCGATTCGTGCAAGGCCAGCCATGCCTGCACCGCCGCGTAATCGTTGTCCGCAGAGAGCGAAGAGGTTTCGCGCGGCGCGCGGAACTGGCCCAGCGAACCATCCACTTCATGCGGCAGACGCCCCATCTGCTCCCACGGCACGATCATCCCGCGTGGTTCGGCGGCAATCATCGCGCGTGCCCGCGCAGTCAACTCGGGATGATCGGCAAAAAACGCTTCGATACGTCGCGCGCCATTCGGCCCCAGCCCCGGAATCGTGGCCCACCACTGCCTGCGGCGTGGAATGCGGACAGTCAGGTCCGCCAGCGTATGAATGTCCTGCGCACGCAGCGCCTCCACAGCAGCCGACGCGAGCCACAGCCCGATATCGTCGGAGATCGCCGGCAGCGGCGGCGGCAGTTTGCGCAAGGTCTCGATCGCCTGATTGGCAGCCCTGCCCTTCTCCGATCGCTCCGACGCCGACATCTCGAACAGCACCGCCAGATCCTCGCGCAGCCGGTATCGCGCATACGCGGCAAGCTGCCGACGAATACCGCCGAGAATCCCGCGCGAAGACTGCCCCTGAAGCCGATCCGCATCCAGATACTGCGCCACCGCCGCCCGCGTGGACAACCCGGCATGCCAGGCGCGCAGCATCGCCAGTTCGGCAGCGTCGGGGAAATCGAATGGATGGGGATTTGGGCGGCTTTGCATCCGCCGGATATTATCACCCGACCATATGTATTGCGATAACTTTTCTTATCGCAATATGCTTGCCATCGCTGACAACTCGTCGCGCACGGAAGCGCTTCAGGAAAAAGCCTGAGTGTCCCGCTCGATCGATACCCCAATCGGCCGCACCTGCCGCTGCGCTGCCGCCACGGCTGCCGTGCGTGTTTCCACGCCGAGCTTTTCGTAGATGTGCTCCAAGTGCTTGTTAACAGTGCGCGGACTCATGCCGAGTATTTCGGCCACGTCGCGGTTGGTCTTGCCGCGTGCCACCCAGGCCATGACTTCGGCCTCGCGCGTGGTGAGCGATGGTGCGGATGCCGGCGACGGTTCGGTGCCTGTCGCGGTGGGGTTGCCAAGTTCCACCACCGTCCATTCGGAAGTTTCTCCCGTCAGACGGCGCAGATGCAGATGGTCGATCTCGCACTGCCCCGTGCCTTTGAGCGTCTGCATCACGTCGATCAGAGGCGGCGGCAACGCCATGCCCGGCGCCGGCGTCTGCCAGCCTTGCGCAGTCAGAAGCTGCGTGGCTTTCGCATTGCTCCAGAGCCAGCGGCCATCGGAGCCCGCTGCGAACATGGGTGTCTCGCTGCGCATCAGCGCCTCGCGCGCACTGCGCGCCAACCTTGCCTTGCTGCTGTGGGCACGCACCCGCGCAATGACCTCAGCAATGGCGATGGGTTTGGTGACGTAGTCGCAGGCGCCGACTTCAAAGCCTCGCACGATGTGTCCCGTATCGCCCAGGCCCGTCATGAAGATCACTGGCAGGTCTGCGTGACGATCCATCAGCGCCTCGCACGTGGCGAAGCCATCCATGCCCGGCATGTCCACATCGAGTAGTACCGCATCGGGTGCGAAGAACGACAGTGCATCGAGTGCTGCGTTGCCGCTCGATGCTTCATGCACAAGCATGGATTCCGCACCGAGCGCGCGGGTGAGAAAGCCGCGCGCGTCCGGACTGTCGTCCACCACCAGCACACGCGTTTCGACGGCGTTCGAAGCAAGTTGGAGATCAGGTTCGATTTGCATGAAGAGCCTCGCCAAGAGATGCAGTCAGTGCCGCCGCATCGGTGCGTGCGAGCGTCAGCATCTGCTGCGCCCACACGGCCACGTTGCCGCCGCCTTCCACTAGTTCCGTGAGATATGCTTCCGCCGCGCGCAGGCGCCCCGTGGCGCCCATCGCCAGCAGTTCGCGTAACGTGTCGGGCGCTGGCGGCACCGACGACAGCGTTGGCACCGCTGTCAGCGCGCGATGCACGATCTCGATCAGTTCCGCCTCGCGCACCGGCTTGCTGACAAAGCCGAGGTAGCCATGCAACTGCCGCGCTTCCTCGGTGTTCTCGTGCGCATTGGCGGAAACGATCACCACCTGGGGCGGCGGCTGTTCGGCGCGAATCAGTCGGCACAGATCCCAGCCCGACGCATCGGGCAAATTCAGATCGAGCAATACAAGATGCGGTCGCCATTCACGAACCACGGACAACACGGCTGCGCCCTCATCCAGTTCCTGCACCGTCAATCCAAATGGCGCGAGAAAGCCGCGCAGCACGGCGCGATGGGCGGCGCGATCGTCGACGATCAGCACGCGCGCATCCGCAGGCAACGGTTCGGACGGCATGGCCTTGCGTGGCCTTACCACCGCCGCGACGGCTGGCAGATAGAGACGCACGCGGAACTCGCTGCCTTCGCCCGGATGGCTATGCACGCGAATGTCTCCGCCCATCAGGTCCGCCAGCAGCCGCACGATGGCCAGCCCCAGACCGATACCTTCGCGGTCGTCATGCGGCGTGCCACGTTCGAATGGATCGAAGATCCGCGCCTGATCCTCGGGCGGGATTCCCGCTCCGGTATCGCTGACGCGAATCGTGGCGAGTTCGCGTTGATGCTGCACGGTCAGCGTCACCGAGCCGTGATCAGTGAACTTTATCGCGTTGCTGACGAGGTTGATGACGATCTGCCGCAGCCGCTTGGAATCGCCATGCACATGCGGCGGCAGCTTGCCCACCACGCGGTAGTGAAACGCGAGGCCACGCGCAGCGGCCAATGGACGGAACATGCGCACGAGATCGCCGAACAGGGATTCAAGCGAGACGGCTTCCTGTTCGAGCCGCAGCTTGCCCGCCTCGATGCGCGACAGCTCCAGCAATCCGTCCACCAGACTGGACAGGTGTTCGCCCGCACGGCCAATCGTGCGCACATCCTCACGATATGTTCCTGGTAGTGAAGGTGCCCGCAAGAGCAACTGTGAATAGCCGAGAATCGAGTTCAAACCGGCGCGCATCTCATGGCTCATGCCGGTAATGAAGCGGCTCTTGGCCACGTTGGCTTTTTCCGCCACTTCCTTCGCATGCTGCAGCAAGGCATCGGTCTGACGGTGCGCATCGATTTCCTTCTGCAGCAGCACGTTCTGGCGCTCCGATTCCTCCTGCGCCACCGTGCGGCTCTCGTTGACCAGCACCAGCCACCATGCCGCCACTGCCGCGAACAACGTGAGTCCCGCGCCAATCTTGAGGAACAGCGCACCGCCGTTAGTGCCCGCCATCGCCAGCGGGTTCGACAACTGTTCCTGCGTATAGAACAGCCATAGCAATGTGCCAAACGCGAACACCATCCCGGCGAGCACCAGTACGAACTGGCCGATACGCCGCGCCGTCACGGGTGGCGTGCCGGCCGGAAGCAGCCGCGCGAGTGCCGTGGCAATCTGCTCGGGCGCACTCGCTCCCGGCTTGCAACGGTCTCCACATCGCGCATCGAGCGTGCAGCACAGGGAACAGATCGGGCCGCGATACGCCGGGCAACCGGCCATGTCCTCTCGTTCGAAACGATTGCGACAGATGATGCAGCGGATCACCGCGTGGCGTGCGCCGAAATCCACTGGCACGCGCGCCATGAAGAAGCGGCGTTGCGTAACCAGTGCGATGAGCGGCGGAAGCACCGTTGACAGCAACAATGCCAGACCAATTGACGCGGGCCGCAGCGTATCGCCGAAGACGCCCAGGTGCATCAACAAGGACAACGCCGACGCCAGCGCCATGCTGCCAAATCCCGCCGGGTTGATATCGAACAGGTACGCACGCCGGAACTCGACATGACGCGGCGACAGCCCCAACGGCTTGCTGATCACCAGATCGCCGAAGATCGCACCCACCCACGCCACGGCAAGATGCGCATACAACGCCAGCACCTGTTCCATGGCCTCGAAGACGCCCATCACCATCAGCATCACGGCAATCAGCACATTGAACGCCAGCCACACCACGCGGCCCGGATGGCTATGCGTCAGCCGCGCGAACACGTTGGACCAGGCCAGCGATCCGGCGTACGCATTGGTGATGTTGATCTTGGTTTGCGAGACCAGCACCAGCAGGCCCGTCAGCACCACGGGCAGCCACGCGGGCCAGCCTTCGCCCAATCCGCGCGCGAAACCGGCGAGATACATCTGCGTGGGTTCCAGCGCATGCGCGATCGGCAATTCCGCCTGCAGCACGATGAACGCGAGGAACGCACCACCCGCCATCTTGGCCGCACCCAGCACAATCCAGCCCGGGCCTGCTGCAATCAACGCGCTCCACCAGCGCACGCGATTGCTGCGCGTGAGCGGCGGCATGAAGCGCAGGAAGTCCACCTGTTCGGCAATCTGGCCGATCAATGCGGCCGCAACGGTTGCAGCCGCACCGAAGGCGGGCCATGAGAAGCCATCCGCATCGGCCAGCCGTCCGTTCAGTGTCAGGAACGCACTGTAGTGCTGCGGCTCGCGCCAGAGGATCAATGCGTAAGGCAGCACCAGCAACAACAGCCACAACGGTTGCGTCCAGAGCTGGATGCGCGACAGCAGCGTCACGCCATGCATCACCAGCGGAATCACGATCACCGATGACAGCAGGTAGCCGAGCCAGCGTGGCATGTCGAACAGCAGCTCGAATGCCTGCGCCATGATGGCCGCTTCCAGCGCGAAGAAGATGAATGTGAAGCTCGCATAGATCAGCGAGGTAATCGTGGAGCCGAGATATCCGAAGCCCGCGCCGCGCGCCAGCAGATCCATGTCCAGACCATCGCGCGCGGCGTAGTAGGAGATGGGCAGGCCGGTCAGGAAGATCACCAGGCTCACGGCGGCAATCGCCCACATGGCATTGGTAAAGCCATAGCTCAGCGTGATGGCCGCACCAATCGCTTCCAGCGCCAGGAACGCCACTGCACCAAAAGCGGTATTGGCCACCCGAAACGCGCTCCACTTCCGGAACGACCGTGGTGCATAGCGCAGGGCGTAGTCCTCCAGCGTCTCGTCGGCAACCCAGCGGTTGTAGTCGCGCCGGATCTTGCTGATGCGCTGAACGGGCTGGGAGGCAATCGGCATGGCGTGGAGGCGGACAAGGTCGAACCCGACCGGGGATGCAAGACGCATGCCTTGCCGTGCGTACGTTGAATGACGTATATCGCGCTACGCAGGTGCGCCGCATGATCCGCTCAACGCAGCACCCACCCTCACCTGCCGCCAAGGAGCGTTGAACATGCGTGACAACAAAGACCAGCCGCTATCGTCGAATCGCCGCCGCCTGATGCAAGGGCTGGCCGCCCTGCCCGCACTGCCGCTCGCTGGCATGACTGCGCAGGCGCACGGCGCCAACCTGCCGACCTCCGCGGTCAATACAACCAAGCTCGCCGTGACCGATACCGAAGTCATCGTCGGCCAGCTTCATTCCGCCACGGGGACGATGGCGATTTCTGAAACGGGTTCGATCCAGGCCGAGCAACTTGCCATCGATCAGATCAACGCAGCAGGCGGCGTTCTCGGCCGCAAGATCAAGGTGATCAAGGAAGACGGTGCCTCGGACTGGCCCACCTTCGCCGAGAAATCGAAGAAGCTGCTCGTCAACGATCGCGTGGCCGCCGTGTTCGGCTGCTGGACGTCGGCATCGCGCAAAGCCGTGCTGCCGGTCTTCGAGAAAGAGAACGGCCTGCTGTACTACCCGACGTTCTATGAAGGGCTGGAACAGTCGAAGAACGTTATCTACACGGGTCAGGAAGCCACGCAGCAGATCATCTGGGGTCTGGACTGGGCCGCCAAGCAGAAGAACGCCAAGAGCTTCTTCCTGATTGGTTCGGACTACATCTGGCCGCGCACGTCGAACAAGATCGCGCGCAAGCACATCGAGAATTTCCAGAAGGCCAAGGTGGTGGGCGAGGAGTACTACCCGCTGGGTCATACCAACTTCAACTCGCTGATCAACAAGATCAAGATCGCCAAGCCCGATTGCATCTACGCCATCGTGGTGGGCGGCTCGAACGTGGCGTTCTACAAGCAACTCAAGGCAGCGGGTATCACGGCGGACAAGCAGTTCCTGCTCACGATCTCCGTGACCGAAGACGAAGTGCTGGGCATCGGCGGCGAGAACATCGCTGGCTTCTACGCGGCCATGAAGTACTTCCAGTCGCTGGACAACCCCAACAACAAGCAGTTCGTGGATGCCTTCAAGGCCAAGTACGGCGCAAAGTCCGTGATCGGCGATGTGACGCAGGCAGGCTACCTTGGCCCATGGTTGTGGAAGGCCGCCGTGGAAAAGGCTGGCAGTTTCGATATCGACAAGGTAGTGGCGGCATCGCCCGGCATCGAACTCAAGACCGCGCCCGAGGGCTACGTGAAGGTCGATACGAACCATCACCTCTGGAGCAAGACGCGCGTGGGACTGGCGCAGCTTGACGGCCAGTTCAAGGTGGTAGCGGAATCGCCGCAACTGATTCCGCCGAACCCGTTCCCCAAGGGCTACCAGTAATCCATCCACGCGGGAGCACGGTCATGAATCTCTCCGACATGCTGAATATTGGCCTGATGCAAGGCTTTGCCGGCCTCAGCCTGTTCTCGGTCCTGCTGCTGATGGCATTGGGACTGGCAATCATCTTTGGGCAGATGGGCGTCATCAACATGGCCCATGGCGAGTTCATGACCATCGGCGCCTACACGATCTACCTGGCCTCCACCACGGTGGAACGCCTGGCGCCGTCATGGATGGGCTGGTATTTCCCGCTGGCAATCGGCGCGGCCTTCGTGTTCGCGTTCGCTGCGGGATGGCTGGCCGAGTGGGCGCTGATCCGGCATCTATACAAGCGTCCGCTCGATACCTTGCTGGCGACATGGGGTCTCTCGCTCGGCATGCAGCAGCTGTTCCGCTCGACCTTCGGGCCGAAGGAAGTCAGCCCCACGCTGCCCGAATGGCTGATGGGTTCGTGGGCACCCGCCCCCGGACTCGATATTCCGATCAACGGCTTGTTCGTAATGGCATTGACGCTGGCCGTGGCCGGGCTGGTGTGGCTGGCACTGTATCGCTCACGATGGGGCTTGCGTGTACGCGCCACCACGGCCAATCGCGCCATGGCCAATGCGGCGGGCATCAACACCAAGCGCACGGATCGACTGACCTTTGCCATCGGCTGCGGCATTGCAGGCGTGGCCGGCGCGGCGTTCACGACGATTGGTTCCACCGGCCCTACGAGCGGCGCGCTCTATATCGTCGATTCCTTCCTGGTGGTGACGTTTGGCGGTGCGGCAAGTCTGGCGGGCACCGTGGCGTCTGCCTTCGGCATCGCGCAAATGCAATCGATCAGCGAGTTCTTCCTCACGGGTTCGATGGCACGCGTGCTGACGCTGCTGCTGATCGTGTCGATCCTGATGATTCGTCCGCAGGGACTGTTTGCACCGGCGGTGCGACGTTGATGTCCCCGGCTTACCTGCTTGATCACGGAGTTCGATGATGTCTCCCACAAAAACGCTACCGCTACCGCAACGGCTGCGCGCCCTGGGCGGCGAATGGGCCGGTTATGCGCTGCTCGGGCTGACGCTGGTCGTCGTGCTGCCGCTCGCGCTCGACGTCTTCCGCCTGAACCTCATCGGCAAGTACCTGAGCTACGCATTCGTGGCCGTGGGACTCGTCATGCTGTGGGGCTACGGCGGCGTACTGAGTCTTGGGCAAGGCGTGTTCTTCGGGCTGGGCGGCTACGCGATGGCCATGTTCCTGAAGCTCGAAGCCTCGGACCCGAAGAGTACGGCCATCCAGTCCACGCCCGGCATTCCCGATTTCATGGACTGGAACCAGCTCACCGCACTGCCATGGTGGTGGGAGCCGTTCCGGCACTTGCCGTTCGCGCTGATCGGCGTGATCGCCGTGCCGGTGCTGCTGGCCTTCGTCGTCAGCTTCGCCATGTTCCGGCGCCGCGTTGGCGGCGTGTATTTCGCGATCATCACGCAGGCCGTGGCGCTGATTCTCTCCGTGCTGATCATCGGCCAGCAAGGCTATACAGGTGGCGTGAACGGCATCACCGATCTCAAGACCATGCTCGGCTGGGATATCCGTACCGACAGCGCAAAGATGATTCTCTACTTCGTCAACGTGGCGCTGCTGTTCGGCACGATGCTGCTGTGCCGCTGGATTCAGCGCACCAAGCTTGGCGTGCTGCTGTTGGCGATGCGCGACAAGGAAGACCGCGTGCGCTTCTCCGGCTATGACGTGGCGATGTTCAAGGTCTTCGTGTTCTGCCTGGCGGCGGCGCTCGCTGCGGTAGGCGGTGCAATGTTCACGCTGCAGGTGGGTTTCATGTCGCCGTCGTTTGTCGGCATCGTGCCATCGATCGAAATGGTGATCTTTGCCGCAGTGGGTGGACGCATGAGTCTCGTCGGTGCGGTGTGGGGCACGTTACTGGTCAATGCGGGCAAGACGTACTTCTCGGAGAGCTTCCCCGACTTGTGGCTGTTCCTGATGGCCGCGCTGTTTATCGGCGTGGTGGTGGCCTTCCCCGAAGGTCTCGCGGGTCTCTATCACAAGTTCATGGCCCGGCGCCGTCGTGGCAGTGAGTCCGGCGAGGCGGCCAGCAACGTCCCCGGCAAGACAGCATAGGAGCGACCATGAGCAATACCGATTTCATGCTGGCCGTAGAGGACTTGTCCGTGTCGTTCGATGGTTTCAAGGCCATCGACAACCTGACGCTGTACGTGGACCGCGATGAACTGCGCGTGATCATCGGCCCAAATGGCGCAGGCAAGACCACGCTGCTCGATCTGGTGTGTGGCAAGACACGCGCCAGCGGCGGCAGCATCAAGTTTGTCAATCGCGAGATGACCGGCCTGCCCGAATACGAGATCGTGCGCGCCGGCGTGGGGCGCAAGTTCCAGACGCCTTCGATCTACGAAAACCTCAGCGTGTTCCAGAACCTGGCCGTGTCGTTCCCGCGCGGACGTGGTGTGTTCGGCGCCCTCGCCTTTCGTACCGACGACGAGGTACGTCAGCGCGTCACCGATGTCGCTACGGAAATCGGACTGGCCGATACGCTGGAACGCGAAGCCGCGCAGTTGTCGCACGGGCAGAAGCAATGGCTGGAGATCGGCATGTTGTTGATGCAGGAACCGCAACTGCTGATGCTCGACGAGCCCATTGCCGGCATGAGCGTGCGCGAACGCGAGCTGACAGCCGAACTGCTCAAGCGCATCAGCAAGGGACGCGCCGTCATCGTGATCGAGCACGACATGGATTTCGTGCAGCAGATCGCAGACAAGGTCACCGTCATGCACCAGGGAAAGATCCTGGCCGAAGGATCGATGGCGCAAGTACAGAAAGACCCGCGCGTCATCGACGTCTACCTGGGCCACTGAGCCCCGAGCCACAGCTAAGGAGCACATCGCATGCTGACCGTCGATAACGTGGTGGTGAACTATGGCCAGAGCGAGGCGCTGCACGGCGTGTCGTTCGCCGCCGCACAGGGCGAGACCGTCGCCATCATGGGCCGCAACGGCATGGGCAAGACCACGCTGTTCAAGGCGATGATCGGCATGCTGCCGCTGCGCGCCGGACAGGTCTGCGTCAATGGCCAGGACGTGTCGCACGACGAGAGCTACCGCCGCGTGCGTGCCGGCATTGCCTATGTGCCGCAGGGCCGCATGATCTTTTCGCACCTGACCGTTGAAGAGAACATCCTCACTGGCATGGAACAGGGCAAGACGCGGCGCATTCCCGACGAGATCTTCGCCATGTTTCCCGTGCTGTTCGATATGCGGCGCCGCAAGGGCGGCAACCTGTCCGGCGGGCAGCAACAGCAACTGGCCATTGCCCGGGCGCTGGTGTCAAACCCCAAGGTGCTGCTGCTGGATGAACCGACCGAAGGTATCCAGCCGTCGATCATCAAGGACATCGCGCGCGCGCTGAACGAGATCCGCCGCACGCGCGACATCACGATCGTTTTCTCCGAACAGGTACTGAGCTTCGCAATGGAGGTGGCGGATCGCCTGTTCGTCATCGAGGGCGGGCGCTTTGTCCACGAAACGCAGCGTCATAGCACCGATGTCGCGCACATCCGCGAATACCTCTCCGTCTAGCCATCCCTCACTCGTTTTCATCACCACCCCTGCACGCATCCAGGAGTCAATCTCATGACCGATACCCTGATCCAGGTCGATCTGGCCCAGTCGCCGTACGAGAACCCGAACGTCCACAACCGCTGGCACCCCGACATCCCCATGGCCTGCTGGGTCAAACCCGGCGACGATTTCATCCTGGAGACCTACGACTGGACGGGCGGCTTCATCAAGAACAACGATTCCGCCGATGACGTGCGCGACATCGACCTGTCCATCGTTCACTTTCTGTCCGGACCCGTCGGCGTGGAAGGCGCGGAACCGGGCGACCTGCTCGTGGTGGACCTGCTCGACATCGGCGCCAAACCCGAGAGCCAATGGGGCTTCAATGGCTTCTTCTCGAAGCAGAACGGCGGCGGCTTCCTGACCGATCATTTCCCGCAGGCGCAGAAGTCGATCTGGGATTTCCACGGCATGTTCACGTCGTCGCGCCATATTCCCGGCGTGAACTTTGCGGGCCTGATCCATCCGGGCCTGATCGGCTGCCTGCCGGACAAGGCAATGCTGGAGACGTGGAATCAGCGCGAAGCCGATTTGCTGGCGACCGACCCGAACCGCGTCCCCGCACTGGCCAACCCGCCGTTTGCGGCCACGGCGCACATGGGCAAACTGCAAGGCGATGCGCGCAACGAGGCCGCGGCCACGGGCGCACGCACCGTGCCGCCGCGCGAACACGGCGGCAACTGCGACATCAAGGATCTGTCGCGCGGTGCCAAGGTGTACTTCCCGGTGTATGTGGATGGTGCCGGCCTGTCCGTGGGCGATCTGCACTTCTCCCAGGGCGATGGCGAAATCACGTTCTGCGGCGCCATCGAAATGGCCGGCTGGGTGCATATGCGCGTCACGCTGATCAAGGACGGCATGGCGAAGTACGGCGTCAAGAACCCGATCTTCAAGCCCAGCCCCATCACGCCGCACTACAACGACTACCTGATTTTCGAAGGCATCTCGGTCGATGAATCGGGCAAGCAGCATTTCCTCGACGTGAATGTTGCATATCGCCAGGCGTGCCTTAACGCCATCGAATACATGACGAAGTTCGGCTACTCCCGTGCGCAGGCGTACTCGATCCTCGGCACAGCGCCGGTGCAGGGTCATATCAGCGGTGTGGTCGATGTGCCGAACGCATGCGCCACGCTCTGGCTGCCAACGCAGATCTTCGACTTCGACATCCGCCCCAGCGCGAGCGGCCCGACCAAGATGATCCAGGGCACGGTGGACCTGCCGCTCTCGCCCGATCTTTAATCCACATCGCGAGTCACCGGAGCCGCCATGCCCACCTATGATTACCGATGCCACGGATGTGGTGTGTTCACCGTGATGCGCCCGATGTCGCGGCGGGACGAGCCAGCGGCTTGTCCCGACTGCGGCGCGGCGGCGGCCCGGGCGCTGGTGGCGGCGCCGTCGCTCGGCACCTTGAGTACGGCTTCGCGCGCCGCGCATGCCACCAACGAGCGCAGCGCGGCGGCGCCCAAAGAGAGTCGTTTGCACGGTGCGGGATGCGGGTGTTGCAGCCCGGTCAAGCTGCCGACCTCCCCCAACGCAATCAAACAGCCCAGCGGCAGGCCGTGGATGATCAGTCACTAAGTGCCCGCGAAGCGTAGACTTCCGCGCCAAACTGCATTTTATCGCATTACTTTTTATAAAAATACATGCGATAACATGCGATACGACTTGAATGCACTCAGGGCGTGATGCATACTATCGCAGCTATTTTGCTGCGGATGCATGCTATGTCATTACTCTCTGAGTCCCAGGCGATGCGCAGTCGCCGCCAGATCTCGATCTCCAATCTGGCACGCCTGATCGGTATGGCGCATCAGAACCTGTCTGCCATCCTTCGCGGTGAGAAAGACAGCCGTGCCTCGACTTTCGAGTCTCTGGCGGGGGCGATGGATGCCGAATGGGTCATGGTGCCCAAGGAGAAACTGACCGAAGTGCGCCAGGTTCTCGATGGCAAAGGCAGCGGCCCCGACCGCACGGCCCGCTCCACGATAGACCACCTGCTGGGCCAATCATGAGCTTTGAACTGCACCCCCGCTACCTGGAGGTTCATCTTCATGATCGGCTCTGCGGCTTTCTCTGTGAGGCGGGCGGGAATACGCGCTTCGTCCCCACGGAGGAATACCGGGGCAACAACGACCGCGACACGCTCAGCCTGTCCATTACGCTGCCGACCGACCTTGGGCGTGAAGCCACGTCGGAAGTCTTCGACAACGCGTTCCACCCCGCGATCTACAACACGGGCGGCGAACTCCCGCCGTACTTTGCCGGCCTGCTGCCCGAAGGCGAACTGCGCAAGCGTCTGGAAGCCACGCGAAAGAACCCCGAGGACAAAGACGATTTCGGCGTGCTGGCCTCCGCTGGCAACGATTTGCCGGGCGCCATCGTGGTGAAACCTGCCGACACGCGCGCGCTGCCCGAATACGTGCGCACTTACGGCGTGACAGGCGGTGCGGACAACCTTGAAATCGCTGTCGTCGAAGGCGCCACGGAAGGCGCGGCGTCGGTCTCGGGCGTGCAGAACAAGCTGGCGCTTTCGACCATGCGAAAGGGCGAGCGCTACACCCTGCCGACCAAGACCAGGATATCGGACATCATCGCCAAGCTGCCAGCGAAGAACGACGACTCCCAGGTGCTCAATGAATACGTGTCGATGCACCTCGCAGCGGCAGCCGGTGTGAACATCGCCCCGATCCAGGTGCTTCCGATGTCGAGCATCGATGTACCGGACCTCGCGGACTCGATGGGCCAGGGCCTGCACTACCTCGCCGTGGAACGCTTCGATCGCACCGGCGACGGTGCCTGCATCCATGCGGAGGACGGCTGTCAATTGCTCGCCCGGATGCCCAGCAGGAAGTACGCCAAGGTTGAGGAGTACATCCGGCTCGTGGCGGCCCTGTACCGGCTGAGTCCGAACGGACTGGAGAACATTCGACAGTTCTTCACGCGTCAGGCGGTCAATACGCTGATCGGCAATAGCGACGCGCATCTCAAGAACTTCTCGGTGATCTACCACGATCGGAAGCTGCCCGAGCTTTCGCCCGCCTACGACATCGTGTGTGTCTCCGCCCTGCCCAACTTCACGTCCTACGGCCAGAACGTGGCGATTGACGAGTTCCAGCGCAAGGAAACGCTGGAACTCTATGAAGTGATCGCGGACAAGGCCGGTATCCCGAAGCGGATCGCTACGGCAGCCGTCAAGGAAGCCGTCTCCATGGCCCAGACCCATTGGCCGGATCTTCTGAAGACCATGGATGCGTCGCAAGCGGTGCGCGATGTGATCACCGAACGGCTGGCAAACCTGCCGCTCGCCAAGGTCGGGAGAGCCGGGAAGAAGGCGTCGTGATGCGCGTGATGCACCGCACCGCCTCAGCTGACAAATGCAAGCTTTTGATTGCGCGCATCGGCGAGCATCGACAGCGTGATCTTGCGCACTTCAAGCTTGCTTTGCGTGATGTGCGCACGCAGCAGGATTGCCGCCTCGGCGTGGCGATTCCGCGTCAGCAGTTCCAGCAGCGTGCTGTGTTCCTCGTAGGTGGCGCTGGTGCGCTTCGGTTTCAGGAAGTCGAGCCGGCGCATGATGCGGATGCGCTCCGTCACGTCGTTATGGACGCGCAGCATCTCGTTGTTGCCGATGGCGGCGACGAGCCGACGATGGAAATCCTCGTCCATCTCGAACATCGTCGCCGGATCGCTCTCCCGCTGATCTTCCGGCACGCACCAGATAGCGCGCAGTGCGTCGATGGCTGCCTGCCCACCCTCCACATGCTGGATACGCTCGATAGCGGCCAACTCCAGCACGATCCGCAAATCGTAAAGCTGGTCGAGCTGATCGAAGTTCACCGGCAAGACCTTCCAGCCACGCCGAAAACCAACTTCCAGATAGCCTTCGCGTTGCAGGCGAAACAGCGCATCGCGCATCGGCGTACGCGATACGCCGTAGTGCGCGGCAATCGCCAGTTCGGCGAAGCGGTCACCGGGGCAGAGCAGGAAGTTGAAGATATCCTGCTTGATGCGCAGGTAAACCTGCTCCGCCATCGCGTTCGGCGCATTCGACGTTGCGTCCATACGTTGTGGGTCGGAAATCGTTGCGATGGCCGTCATTGTGCGCCCGCGACCGTAGGGATATCAATCAGGCTTGCGTGTCCGGCCATGTGCCGGCCCAGTTCCGTCCTGTCTGCAGCGTCGGCCGGACCTTCGTGCACGATGGTGCCTTCGGCCATCACCGCGATGCGGTCGGCCAGTTCAAGCAGTTCGTCCAGGTCCTCGCTGATCAGCAGCACGGCGGCGCCGGCGTTGCGCGCGGCCAGCAGCCGGGCGTGGATATCGGCTACCGAAGCAAAGTCCAGCCCAAAGACCGGGTTGGCCACGATCAGAACGTCCACCGGCTGGCCAAGCTCGCGCGCGAGCACCGCGCGCTGGACGTTGCCGCCGGACAGGGTCCCGATCTGCTGTTCGGGACGCGGTGGACGGACATTGAACTGGGTGATCAGATCCACCGCCCGCGTGCGCATGGCGCCACGGTCCAGCCAGCCACCCAGGCGCCGCAACGGTGCACGGTCGAACGTTCGCAGCGCCAGGTTCTCCGCGACGCTCATGCCCGCTACGCAGGCGTTCCTGAGTGGCTCCTCGGGAATCGCGAACAACCGCCGCGCGGTCATCTCCGCACGCGTGGCGCGATACGGCAGTCCGGATACCTCCATCGTGCCCGCTGCCAGCGGCCGCTGGCCAACCAGTGCATCCACCAGTTCGCGCTGGCCGTTGCCCGATACGCCCGCGATACCAAGAATCTCGCCTGCCCTGACTGCCAGAGCGAGATCCCGCACGGCGGCATGGCCGCGATCGTCGCTGACGGTCATCCCGGTTACCCGCAAGCGCACCGCCGCGTCGGCTTCAGTTGGTGTCCGCGTCACGCGGCGTGCGCCGGCTGCCGCTGACGCTTCGGTATCCACAACGGTACCGGCCAGATCGCCCGCGCCCATCATCCACCCCGCAAGCTGCCCGACGTTGGTATCGGCTACGGCGCTGCCGCCGGCCCTGCGCCCCTTGCGCAGCACTGTCACGTCATCGGCGTAGGCGGTGACCTCGCGGAACTTGTGGGTGATCATCAGCACGGTCAGTTCGCCGCGCGACGTCAGCGTCCGCATCAGCCCGAGGACTTCGTCGGCCTCATGCGGGGTCAGCACGGAGGTGGGCTCGTCCAGGATCAGGAAACGCTGCCGCAGATAGAGCTGCTTGAGGATTTCCAGCTTCTGCTTTTCGCCGGCGGCCAGTGTCCGTACCCGGCGGTCCAGAGGCAGCCGGAACGGCATTTCCTGCATGAAGGCGTCTAGCGCGGCCCGTTCGGCGGCCCAGTCCAGCTTCCATGGCAGCGACCCGCGTGCGAGCAGCAGATTCTCCTCGACGGACATCCCTTCGGCCAACGTGAAATGCTGGTAGACCATGCCGATGCCCAGCGCCTGCGCGGCGCGCGGGGAATCGATACGGACCTCGCGCCGGTCGGCAACAAGTTGCCCGGCATCCAGCGGCGCATAGCCGACCAGCCCTTTTACGAGCGTACTCTTGCCCGCGCCGTTCTCGCCAAGCAATGCGTGAATGGTGCCGGGCGCGATCTTGAGCGATACGTCATCGAGCGCCCGGAACGCGCCAAACGATTTCGTGGCGCCGATGACTTCCAGTCCAAGTGCCTCGCCAGCCATGGCGGCTAACCCAGCGTGGCCAGCAGGGCCTGCGAGTTCGATACCGTACCGAACACGCCACCCTGCATGGTGACCATGTGGAGCGCCGCATCATGGTTGCCCTGATCGGTCGCCCCGCAGCAATCCGCCAGAATCGTGCACTCGAAGCCCCGGTCGTTCGCTTCCCGCATTGTCGTGTGCACGCAGACATCGGTCGTGATACCGGTCAGTATCAGGTTCACGATGCCGCGCGTGCGCAGGATCAATTCCAGATCTGTGGCGCAGAACGAGCCCTTGCCGGGCTTGTCGATCACGATTTCTCCGGGCAGCGGTGCCAGTTCGTCGATGATTTCCCAGCCCGGTTCGCCCCGGACCAGGATCTTGCCGCAGGGGCCCTCGTCGCCAATGCCCACGCCGCCGATACCTACCTGCCGGCTGCGCCAGCGCTTGTTGGCGGGCAGGTCCGACAGGTCCGGCCGGTGTCCTTCGCGCGTATGGATGATCGTGAAGTCCTGGGCGCGCATCGTGGCCAGCACACGGCGGATGGGCTCGATCGGGGCGCGGGTCATGGACAGGTCGTAGCCCATGCGGTCTACATAGCCGCCGAAACCGCAGAAATCGGTCTGCATGTCGATGATGACCAGTGCCGTGTTGTCGGCGCGAAGGTTGCCGTCATAGGGCCAGGGATATGGCCTGGCGTCGATGGTTCGGTTCATGTTGTCCTTGATGGAATTGAGTCGGCGGGTCAGCGGGTCAGGCTCAGTTCGCCCGGCGCCCCGGCCAGTGCACGGTTGGGGCGGCAGCTGATGGTCATGATCGCGAGCGTCAATACATACGGCGCCGCATTGAACAGGTAGTAGCCGCCAGTGATGCCGATGGCCTGCAGTGCCGGGCCCAGCGCGCCAGCCGCACCGAACAGCAGCGCCGCCCACAGGCAACGCATGGGCTGCCAGCGCGCGAAGATGACCAGCGCCACGGCCATGAGCCCCTGCCCGCTGGACAGTCCCTCGTTCCAGCTTCCCGGATAGACCAGCGACAGGTAGGCGCCGCCCACGCCGGCCAGCAAGCCGCCCACGGCCGTGGCCGCAATGCGGATGCGTGTTAGCGGGTAGCCCATGGCGCGCGCGGTCTCGCCGTGATCGCCAACCAGCCGCAGCACCATCCCCCAGCGCGTGGCACGCATGCCCCATTGCAGCGCGAAAGCCAGCGCCACGCCGATCAGGAACAGCACGTTGATGCGCAGGAGTTGCTGCACCTGCAGCGAGGCCGACCAGGCACCCAGCTCGATCGATGGCAGGCCGGGCGCCTGCGGTGCAATGAACGGCTTGCCGAGGAAGAACGCCAGCCCGGTTCCCAGCAACATCAGCGCGATGCCGAAGGCGATGTCAGACACGCGGGGCAGCGAACACACCAGCCCATGCAGGCCACCCAGCAGCAGGCCCACGCCTGCGGCGGCCAGCACACCCAGCCACGGGGAGCCGGACAGGTAGGACACCGCGTAGCCGCTCATGGCGCCCGACACGAGAATGCCTTCCAGCCCCAGGTTGACGCGCCCGCCCTTCTCGGTCAGGCACTCTCCCAGGCTCACGAACAAGTACGGCGTGCTGACGCGGATCGCGCCCGTGACCAGCGACAGTATCAGCACGAGCCACGTCGACGAAGCCTCATGCATGGCGGGTCTCCAGTTCTGCCGGCACCTTGCCGGCCAGGGCGATGTCCTGCAATTTCACGCGCCAGCTGGAAAGCGCACCGCCCATGGCTTCCCACGCCAGCAGGTTGGCAAACAGCAGGCCCTGCAGTACAAACGTGGTGGCATCGGGCAGATGCAGCCGCCGCTGCAGCAGGCTGCCGCTGTTCTCGATGCCGCCGATCATCAGTGCGCAGGCAACGATGGCCAGCGGATTCTGCCGGGCCGCGAACGCCACCAGGATGCCGCTGTACCCGTACCCCGCCAGCAGTGCCACGTTGGCGCTGCCCTGTACTGCCGCCACCTCGAACATGCCTGCCAGGCCCGCTGCCGCACCGCCCAGCACGCAGGCCGCCAGCGTGAGACGGCCCACCGGCAGCCCTACCAGCCGGGCGGCCCGGGCGTTGCCGCCCGTCACCCGCATGGCAAATCCGAACGTCGAGCGCCGCACCATCAGCCACGCCGCCGCGCAGGCCAACACGCCAGCCAGCAAGCCCCAGTGCACGTCGATGCCCGGCAGCGTGCCGACCATCCATGCATCCGGAACGGGTACGGTGGAGGGCTTGTTCAGGCTGGCGGGATCGCGCAATGGCCCCTCTACCAGATGCTTGAATACGGCGATGGCGATGTAAGCCAGCAGCAGGCTGCTGATGGTTTCATTGACTCCGCGCCGTTGCCGCAGTGCACCGGCTGCACCGATCCAGCAACCTCCTGCCAGCATGCCCGCAGCGGCCATCGCTGGCATGACGATCCACCACGGGGTAACCGCAGGCACGTACTGGGGCACCAGCGCGGCGGCCAGGCCGCCGAGCGCCAACGCGCCTTCGCCGCCGATCACGATCAGGCCGACCTGCGCCGGCAACGCCACGCATAGCGCGGTCAGCATCAGCGGCGCAGCGCGCGTGAGCGTGCTCTGCCAGGCAAACGGCGTGCCGAACGCGCCCTGGAAGATCAGTTGCATCGCCTCCAGCACCGGCGCCCCCTGCAGCAGCAGGAACAACGAGAACAGCAACAACGCGCTGGCCACGGCCAGCAAGGTAGGCAACGCGGGCAGGACGGCCAGCGTCAGCGTGGCAGTGCTGGCGGGGATGCGCATGGGAAGCTCCTGAGGCAACGTCGATCCACGGATTCGGCGGGGTTCGGCGGGGTTCGTCGTTCGTCAGCCCTGCCCCACCACGCCCGCCACCAGGTAGTTCATGGATTCGAGCGCGTAGTCCGTCTGAACCAGCCTGGTGCCGGCGGGCACTGCGACGCCACCCTTGTTGTCCTTCAGCGGCCCCTTGAAAATCACAAAGTCGCCGGCCACCATCTTCGCCTTGATGGCATCCGCGCTCTGCTTCGCTGCCGTGCTGACCCCTGCCCCGTACGGCGACATCTTCACGTAGCCTTCCTTGAGCCCGCCGCGCAGCAGATTGGGCTGTACCTTGCCGGCCTGGGCATTGGCAACAATCGCCTTGTAGGGCGTGGCCCAATCCCATTCGGCGCCGGTCAGATAGCCTTTGGGTGCCAGCGCTGCCTGGCTGGCGTGATACCCACAGCTCATGACGCCGCGCTTCTCGGCGGTCTCGACGATGACCTTCGGACCATCGACATGGCAGGTCAGCACGTCGCAGCCCTGGTCGATCAGGCTATTGGCTGCCTCGGCTTCCTTGACCGGCATCGACCAGTCACCCGTGAAGATCACCCGCGTCGTGATGGACGGATCGACGGACTGCGCGCCAAGCGTGAACGCGTTGATGTTGCGCAGCACCTGCGGAATCGGCTTGGCCGCCACGAAGCCAAGCTTCTTCGACTTGCTCATGTGCCCGGCGATCACCCCGTCCAGATACTGGCATTCGTCGATGTAGCCGAAGTAGCTGGCGATATTTGCCGGGTTGCCGGCCTTCCACAGTCCCCCGCAGTGCGCGAACCGCACCTTGGGGTACTTGGCCGCGACCTTCAGCACGTGCGGATCGAAATAACCGAACGAGGTAGCAAAGATCAGCGAGACCCCGTCCTGCTGGATCATGGCCTCCATGGTCTTCTGCGCCGCGATGGTCTCGGGCACGTTCTCTTCCTCCACCAGCTTCACGTTGGGCAGCTTGCGAATCACGCTGGTGGCCGTGGCCTGCGCCTGGTTGTAGCCGAAGTCGCCGCGCGCGCCGACGTACAGCACACCCACCGTCACGTTCTCGGCGGCCAGCAGCGATTCAAACGGCAGGATGGAGCCAAGCGTCAGCGCGCTGGCCTGTTTCAGAAAATCACGACGTTGGGTCATGGCAAGGTCCGATGGATAGGATGGAGAGAAGTGCGATGTGGCAATTCAGCTTGCGGCAACGGCTGGCTCGGCAGCTTCGACGCTGCGCAGATACGCCCGCCAGCCGCCAAACGCGGTGATGTCTCGTGCGCCGCTGCCAGCCGCCACGGCAAAGGGCTCGCAAATGAAGCCCTTGACCTGCCGCCCATCGGCCAGCACGACCGAGCCGATACCAAGTGGGGCGGGCACATCGGCCACGAACTTGCCGAACTGGCGCAGGGGTACGTCCCAGACTTCCACTTCGATGGCCGCGCCAGCATCGTCACGCACCAGTCCTGGCTTGGGTGGCACCGTTCCGGCCAGTGCATGGAGCCGATAGCTTGGCGATGTGGTTGTCGATTCCATGAATCGGGCGCCCGCTTCCTGCAGTTGCCAGTTCAGCGGCTGACCGCGCAGATGTGCGCCTACCACGGCCAGCGCCACGGATGGCTCGTTGAGCGGCAGCGGTTCCGGCAGAACGTCTGCGGTGCCGCGCAGGCTCGCTTCGATCTTTGCACCCAGCACCGCCAATCGATGATCCGCACCAGCAGGCCCGATCAGCGTGATGCCAGCAGGCAGCCCATCGGCGCGCGGCAGACCGGGGATCGCCAGCGCGCACAGGTCGAGCAGGTTCACGAAGTTCGTATAGCGCCCGAGCTTGCTGTTCTCGACCACGGGATCGGCCTGCACGGCGGCGATGGTCGGATGCGTCGGCGCGGTTGGCACTACCAGCACATCGATCCGAGCGAACAGCCCCTCGGCCTGGCGCTTCAGATCGGCCAACTGGTACTGCGCGTTGAACGCATCGGCAGCACTGAACTGGTTGGCCTTTTCGATCACGGTCACGACGGTTGCATCCATTGCATCGCGATGCGTGACCAGAAAATCGCCCACCGCAGCACGACGCTCGGCCACCCATGGGCCGTCGTAGAGCAGCGCGGATGTCTGCGCCAGCGGCGTGAAATCGATGGTTTCGGTCTGGATACCGAGCCGCGAACCGAATCGGTCGAGCGTGGCCATGAACGCCTGTTCGGCCTGCGCATCGTTCTCGAAGCTCAATGCATCGGGCAAGCCCACGCGCCACGCACGCGGCAGTCCCAGCATCGGCACGCGTGACGAGTAGCTATCCGCGGCATCGTAAGCCCCGATCTGCTCCAGCACGCGCCAGGCATCGGCCACATCATGCGCGAACACTGAAATCGTATCGAGCGTGCGGCACGCGGGCACCACGCCGCGCTTGCTCACCAGACCCAGCGACGGCTTCAAACCGACGAGTCCGTTCATGCCAGCCGGCACACGTCCCGATCCTGCGGTGTCAGTGCCGAGCGAGAACGCCACGCAGTTGCCCGCCACAGCCACCGCCGATCCCGAACTGGAGCCTCCCGAGACATACGCGGGCGACGTGCTGTGCCGCACCGCGCCGTAAGGCGAACGCGTGCCCACCAGCCCGGTAGCGAACTGATCGAGGTTGGTCTTGCCGACCAGAAGCGCGCCGGCGTCGAGCAGTCGCTGAACGGCGAACGCCGTCGATTGAGGCACGTAGGTGAACGCGGGGCACGCTGCCGTAGTCGGCAGCCCCGCCACGTCGATGTTGTCCTTGACCGCGAACGGCACGCCGAACAGCGGCAGGCGCTGCAGGATGGCCTCGCCTTCCTGGTCGAGCATCGCCTTCAAGGCTTGCGCCTTCGCCATCAGCGTTTCGACCGGCACGCGATGGATCCATACCTCGGGGCGGTCGAATGACTCGATCTGGCGCAACACTTCCGTGGCGCACGCCATCGGATCGAGCGTGCCTCGCGCATAGCGCGCGTGCAAATCGGCAATCGTCATCATCATCGGCGCACCTCGCGCTGGAAAATCTCCAGGCTTTGTCGCTTGGCTTCAACAAAGCTGGCTTGGGATAGCGTATCGACGGTACGTGGCCGCGCGTCGGTGTAGTCAAGGATTTCCGCCACGCGCGTGGGGCGCTTGGTCAGCAGCAGGATCTGGTCGGCCAGATACACCGCTTCTTCCAGATCGTGCGAGACCAGCAGCATCGTGGTGCCGGTCTGCATGAACACCTCTTGCAGCTTCTCGCGAATGAACAGCGTCATCTCGAAATCGAGCGCGGAGAACGGCTCGTCCAAGAACAGCACTTCGGGCCGGGGCGCCAGCGCGCGCATGATCGACGCGGTCTGCTGCTGTCCGCCCGACAGTTCATACGGATAGCGGTTCAGGTCGAACTTGACGTCGAAGGACGCCACCAGTTCGGCCATGCGGCGATCCACCTCTACCTTGCTGCATCCTTCGAGCAGCAGCGGATAGGCGATGTTGTCGATGGTGCGCATCCACGGGAACAGTGCCTCGCGGTAGTTCTGGAACACGTAGCCGATGCGCGTGTCCTTGAGCGTCTTGCCATCGAACAGGATCTCGCCGCGATCGATCGGGATCAGGCCGGCAATCATGTTGATCAGCGTGCTTTTGCCGCAGCCGTTGGGACCGAACACCGAGACAATGCGGCCCTTCGGAATATCGAGATCGAAGTTCTCGTACAGCGGCCAGCCCGCGAAGTATTTGGTGAGTCCGCGAATGGTGATGTGGGTGCCCGGCGGCCCCGGCCGGAACGCCGGCACGGGAACGTCGACATGACGGGCAGGTGTCTGGATTGCGCTCATGATTTACCTCCCGCTCCAATGGACGATGCGTCGTTCCACAACAAGAAACACGATATTGAGCAGATAGCCCAGCGCACCTGCGGCCAGAATCGCGGCGTACATCGTCTTGACGTTCAGCACCTGCTGCGCGTCGATGATGGCGTGGCCCAGACCGTTCTCCGAGCCGATGAACATCTCGGCCACGATGACGATCACCAGTGCCATCGACACCGCCGAACGCAAACCCACAAAGCTCGGCTGCAGGCTTTCCCAGATCAGCACGTCGCGGAACACGCGCCAGCGCGAGGCGCCCATGACACGCGCCGCCATGACGCGCTGCTTGCGGGCGTTGATGACACCGTAGGCACTGTTGAACACCACGATCAGCATGGCGCCGAATGCTGCAATGGCAATCTTGTTGATATCGCTGACACCGAAGATCAGCAGGAACAGCGGAATCAGCGCGGACGACGGCGTGGATCGGAAGAAATCGATCACGAACTCCACGCTGCGATAGGCGCGTTCATTGCTGCCCAGCAGCACGCCCAGCGGCATGCCAATCACGGCGGCAATCGCAAACGCCTGCAACGTGCGCGACACCGTGACCACAAAATCGGTCAGCAGCGGACCACCGGCCAGGCCGGTCATCAACGCGGCAATCGTGTCAGCAGGACTCGGCAGCAGAATGGCCTTGATCCAGCCCAGACGCACCACGGCATCCCAGATGATCAGCAACACCAGCGGGCCCACAGCGGGAAGCAAACGATCCGTGAAAGGCCGGCGCGGTGCGGCATCGGCTGACGCCGGCGGCGACCACGGCTGCTGGGCGATGCCCGCAGCGGGCACCTTGGAAGTGGAGGCTTCGGACATGACTTACCCCTTGTAGAGCATGGTGCTGACATCCACCTTGCGCGAGAAGATGCCCTTGTCCGAGAACAGGTTGTAGAACTGCTGGAAGTAGGCGACGTCGCTGGCCTTGAACTCGTCGTAGAACAGGTAATCGGACATCGGCACCTCGGTCGTGAGCGGACCTTCGATGGCCGTGTAACCCTTGAGGAAGGGGCGTGCCTCCTGCGGCTGCTGCTTCACGAGGTTCACACCGCGCCGATAGGCCGCCATGTAGCGCTTGGCGACATCGGGCTGCTTGGCGAGGAATTCGGCCGTCAGGCTGGCCGAGCCGCCATGCCACGGCGCCATCGGGTCACCGAGGATGTAGCGCGCCACCACGCCGGCTTCCAGCGTGCGCGTCACGCCCTTGAGGCGCCCCACCGTGCCGGTGGGCTCCAGCGTGTAGATGCCATCGACCTGGCCAGCGGCCAGTGCCGCCACGTGCTGACCGATCGGCAGTTCGGTCACGCTCATCTGCCCTGCTCCCGCGCGTTCCAGCATGGTCTTGGCGAGCACCACGTTCTGCACGCCGGGGCCGCACGCCACGCGCTTGCCCTTGAACTCGGCCACGGACTTGATCGGGCTGTCCTTGGCCACGATGAACTCTTCGAGCACGAACTTGGCGTTGGTGGGGTTCGTGCAGAAAATCTTGAGCAGGCCCGGTTGCGCGATCTCGCCCAGTGCCAGCGCCGCCGAGGCGGTGCCATTGGCGCTACCGTCGCAACGGCCAGCGATCATCGCCTCGATCACCTGTTGCGCGCTGGCGAACTTGAGCGGTTCCACATCGAGCCCGGCTTCCTTGAAATAGCCCTTTTCGATGGCTGCGAAGAACGGCAATGCCGACGCCACGGGCCAGAATCCGACGCGCAGTTTCGGGGTGCCCTGTGCGCGGACGATGGCCGGTGCGGACAGTGCAGCGGCAGCGGCGACAGACGTCTTGAGCAGGCGTCGGCGCGTGGCGGAAACCTCGGAACGGAAAGGGGGCAGCTTGGACATGGGCATTTCCTCGTGAATGTTCGACTCGCATCCAATCTTGAATACAAGATGGTTTGTGCGAGTACAGCAAAGGCTGTGCCATGGAACATTCGCCGTCCGTCACGAACAGCCAAGGAAAGCAAATCTCCTTGAAAATCAACCCACTAAATAAAAAACCTCCAGCAGTACTGGAGGTTTTTTACATGACATCGAACTCACGCATCGCGCCGGCTTTGATGCACCGCCGCAGCGCGCGGCCCGACGCTGGTGCAGGTTGCGCACCAACTAGCGCAAGCCGAGCTGCCTGATCAAGAGCAAGGTTGCAACGCTGATGGCTGCGGCGGCGCTCAGGTAGAAGCTTGGGGCGAGCGGGTTGCCGGTTACGCTGATCAGCCCGGTCACGATGAATGGTGCGAAACCACCGAACAGCGTGGCCGCGATGTTATAGCCGAGGGACATCCCTGTGGTACGCGTCGCCGTGGGGAACAACTCGGTCAGCAGCGCCGGCAGTACGCCGAAATACGCGCTGATGATGGCGCCGATGCACAGTTGCACGCCGATCATCATGCCGAACGTCGGATATGCCGCCAGCAGCGCATAGGCCGGATACGCCAGCACCAGGAACAACAGCGCCGCGCCGAGCATGATGCCGGTGCGGCCCACGCGATCCGACCAATGACCGAAGATGGGCGCGCCAATCATTTGCACCACGCCCGTGGCGATGGTCGCGGCAAATGCCGCCGAGGGCGGGATGCCAAGCTGCTTCACCGCGTAAGTCGGCATATAGAGAATCAGGTACGACGCCACCGTGCCGACCACCACCGCGCCTATCGCCAGCAGCAGACGCTCCGGTTGGTTGGAGAAGGTATCGGACAACGGACGCTGCGAGGTTTCCGTGGCCAGGAACTCAGGCGTTTCGTCGATGTTCCTGCGGATATAGAACGCCACCGGACCAATCAGCAGGCCAAAGAAAAACGGAATCCGCCAACCCCAATCGAGCATCTGCTCGGCTGTGAGTGCCGAAGTCAGGAACGCGCCAAAGCATGCGGCCAGCACCGTGGTCAGTCCCTGGCTGGACGCCTGCCAGCTTGAGAAGAAGCCGCGTCGCGACGCGCCATGCTCGGCCAGAAAGGCCGTGGCACTACCAAACTCGCCGCCTGCAGAGAAGCCCTGGATCATGCGTGCGATCACGATGCCCACCGGCGCCAGCACACCAATCGAGGCATACGTCGGCATCACCGCGATCATCAGCGTACCCACCATCATCAGCAGGATCGACAACGTGAGGGCTGCCTTGCGCCCCGCCTTGTCGGCATACACACCAAGCACGACAGCACCGAGCGGACGCATGAAGAACGACACACCGAACGTGCCAAGCGTCATCAACAAGGAAACGGTGTCGCTCTCCGCCGGAAAAAACAGCGTGGCAATGGTGACAGCAAAGAAACCGTAGACCACCAGATCGAACCATTCCAGCGCATTGCCGATGGAAGCCGCGGCAATCACACGCCATGAATGGGATGTCACGCGGGCAGGCGCAGGTTCAGGGGCGATGGCCGGAGATGTGGCGTGGTGCAAGGGGACTCCTTCGGTGCTGGGTATGGGCAATGCGTAGGAAGAGGCGAACCGCCCCTGCCACGAAAGGTCCCGATGGTATTCAATCCGCCTGCCAAAAAACAGTGAGATTCTGCGGCGTCATGCGCAGTTTTTGCGCTGCTTCAAAGGAATCCCGGGGAATCCGGCCCGGACGCTGGCGGGATTGCTGAGAAACGTCAAACCTCGCCACTTGTATCCTGCTCGTTGTCCTAGTTCTGCTGGGTCATACCCAACCAGTACCAGATCACCTGATTGCCCCCCGCGCTGGCTGCCGGTCCCGGCATGACCTCTCCGACCTCTACAAACTCCCTCCTGGCCGACAGGGCACGGGCCAACCACCATCCCGTGCGCGGACACGGTTGACCGGCATGAACCGGCAGCACCCTCTCCTGATTTGCCGAGTCAGTATCAGATTCCTCTGACGGCGTTGGCACCGCGGCGAGAACCGCCGGCACTTGTGACGCGTCGCTACCAGACTGCAACCAGGGCGGCGGCCAGATGCCCGGCGCATCGAAACGACGCATCCAGAGATTGCTGGTCTCATGTGTAAAGCGCGTTTCTCCCCCGATTGAACCAAACGCGAAGCCACCGACCTCCGGCGCGCGCACCGGTTCGAGTGCGCCATTGACCTTGACATACAACTCTGGATACGGATTGCGCTGGACCCACCCGAGTTCCGGCCAGTCACCCGCGCGGATGCCCAGGCCGTGCCGATTGGGCAGAAAGACAATGCGCGGATCGTCCAGTTGAGAGCGGAGTTGTTCCACGCCACCCAGTTGATCGACCCACTTCTTGTCGAGGAAGGTGTACCAGTTGATCGTCTTGAAGCCCGCCTTCAGAAACTCTTCGGCCAGCAGGAACGACATACGCGGAGCCGCATCCAGACCGAGAAAATCACGGGCGATGCCAAACTCCAAATGCTGATAGTTGTACTGTTCGTTGCTGCCTTGTACTCCCAGCCCGGCATAGCCATGCAAGGGCTGCACGGCATCGCAGATCTCGGTCAGGAAGCGCTCGAATGTCGACTTGCCACCGCCCTTGAGCCGTTCAATCGGCAGGAAGAAGCAGATGCTCGACATGGTTCGATGCACTTTTTGATACCAGTCCGCATCCGAATAAACCGAAATGAGTTCACTATCGGCATAAGAATCACCGGGTCCTGACATCCACTTCAACATCATGGCGGCATCCATTTGCTGCGTCACGATGTCCAGATAGTCGGCCGCTTCGCGTTGCCCCTCGTAGTCATACGAGGTATTACTGTTGCTATCGTGGACGATGCCCCAGCGCAGGTTATCCCCGTACAACTGGCAGTACCGCTCGATGACGTGTCGCATGCCGTACCGCTTGTCGGCGAGCGACTGCCCCATCTCGATAAAGAACACCCCCACCAGCCCCACCTGGAGCACGTTTTTCTCGGGTTCATGGTGATCCCCGATGGTGAACTCCCAGCTTGCATCGTCGAATTGTTCGAAAAAATCCATGATATTCAGCTCCTCGTTTTCCGTTTAGTCCGGCCAGTACAGGTACTGCACCTGTACTTCACGTTCCGTCTCCCGCGCCGATCGGTTGCGCTGTACCTGCGCCGCCAGCTTTTCCGTGGCAGCGGCTGCGGCGCTGCCGGCCGCTATGGGCCGCAACACACGTGGGAATGGAATGATCCTGGCGGCCTGACCAGCCGCGTTGCGCGCCGCACCCAGGGCAAGGCCGATCTGCGCGTCGGCCGCCAGCAATCCCGTCGCGCCCACAGCAAACGTCATGGCCCCGGCGACCATAAATGGCGCAGCAAGCGTCATCTCCATCTGTTTTCTGAACTGTCGCTCGCGCCGGTCCAACTCATATGACGGAATGGGATAGATGGGTTTTATGACCGGTGTATCGGCTGGCATGGGCGCTGGCGTCAGAATGCGCCGAACTTCCTCGTGCTCCCGGTCAATTGCGTCGATCAGCAATTGGTATTCCGGGATAAATGCCAGGCTATTGCGCCGCTGCTCGACCTGTTCCATGACTCTGGACAGCGGCTTGTAGACGGGCTCGCGCTGGCTGGTTCGAATCCAGTCACGCGCCTTACGCCGCCGCATTGAGCAGACGCGGGGATCGAGCAGTCGCAGGGTGGTGGCATGCTTTGGGCCTGCAATTTGCCGGTAGGCCCTCAATTGGCCTTCCCTGAATCGATCGCCTGGAAACTTGATCTCGATGACGAACTCGAGATTGTCCTGTCGATACTTTTCAGCGCCTGTCCTATTGACGTCCTTGACCCGCAGCACATCCGGAATGCGCAGAAGCGGTTGAGACATGCCATTGACCCTCACCATCTTCCCCTCTCGGATTCTCGGGTCCAGCGTCCGCTCCAGTTCGTCCTTCGATACCAGTGCCTCTTCAGTCCGAAACTCGGTCGGCACGTCGATACCGTTCAAGGGCAGATAGCCGCGCCGGATTTCCGAATAGCGCGATAGCGGAAACATCGATGGTCTCCAGCTTTCGGTCTTGCTCATGATCGCCCTCGGTGGCGATTGGGTCATGTCGAAGCCGACCTCGCCGTGATACGGGAAGCGGAAATCGAAATTCCTGGCATCCTTGCGCACCCATCGCGTGACGGACCGTTGATACATCGCCACGCCGTTCTTGTTGCGTAACGGGTGTTGCTGCGCATAGCTGCACTTCTCGCACAGATACCAAAGGTCAATTGGGTCAGTGACCGGCAGGATTTCTCCCTGCGCTTTCGGTTTCGTCGTCGTATTGATGCCGGGAAGGGCAGGCTCTCCGGTTTTCTTCGGTTGTTTCGCCATAGGAGGTTCAGATAGTCTTTCTGGGTTTCACAAAATCCAGCGGATGGGCAGTGCCCTGATCCCAATAGCAACCCTCGACGATCTCCAGCAGATCCGGATTGGGTAACGGCTCTGCACGCACGGGCTGCGGATCATCGGTACGGACGACGCTCGTTTTTCCCGCGGCGTCCGATCTGCCAGTCAATGTGGCGCCATCCGGCGTGGTGATCTGATACGGGTAGTTCGCCAGCGGTTTGCCGGTATCCGCATCACGCAGCACGACGTACTCTTGATGCTTGCCTGTCACTGGCAAGGTCGGCAGTTCGCCGGCCGCTTTTTTGGGCCCCTCCCAATCCCTATCCGCCGCAAAGACAATCCACTGACCCGTGATGATGTTCTGGATGCCTTCCTGGGTAATGCAGATCTCGGTGCCCTGGACATGCAGGCGAATGCCCTTGCGCGCCATCACCTCCACCCAGTCGTCTGTGGACGTGATTTGAATCACCTTTCTTGCGATCAACTCGATGGCGTCATCCTGTGCCTGGATCTGAACCTTGCCTCGCCGGGCGAACCATTTCATTCCGCCTCGGTGCACCATTACGCGCACGGTGTCCGCAACACTGGCGAACAGGCTCTTGCCGGTACTGACCGACAGGTGCTTACCCGTCGTAAGTTGCGTGTGGTCAGCGCTATGAATGTGGGTAGATGTGCCAGCGGTGCAAACGACCCCTGCCGGGCTGGCTGCAACGACATGCGGAACGCTGAAATCCTGAAGCTCGCCGCCGCCTTCGATCTCGGCAATTTGCTGCTTGAGCGTCCTTGCGATGTCCTGCTGCTCGCCGGCTTGTGCCTGCGCGGCGTCAGCGCTCTCTGCGAGTGTCGTTGTCACATCCAGTGCCTGCTGCATCTGATGAACGATATCCCGCACGTTCATCATCTCGCCCTCTGCTTGGGCGCGCGAGAAAGTTGTCAGCAACAGGCCAAGCGCCGCCCGCACTGCGGCATGACCGTCGGTGCGGGCTTCCAGCCCTTCGCCGCGCTTTTCCTGCCTTCCGCTCTGATCAGAGACACGGCGGATATGCCCCAGATTGATTTGCGACAGCAGGTGGTCCGAGGAGAGTTGCGTCTGAATGCGCTGCTGCGTGTCGTCGAATAGCAGATGACCAGCGCGGCTACCGCCGACTTCCTTCGAGCGCATGCCGGATAGCACCGCCTCGTTGGGCAGCTCCCACGGCGGCATATTGAGTGCGTTGTAGGCGCGACCCACCACCACGGGACGATCCGGATCGTCGCTATAGAAGGCAACCATGACCTCCTGACCGATGCGCGGCACTTCCACGGCGCCGAAACCATTCCCGGCATTCGAGTAGTTGACCCGCATCCAGGGCGACGAATCGGCATCGAACGTTCCCACACGGTCCCACGGGAATTGCACCTTGATCCGTCCGTACTGGTCGGTCCAATGTTCCGCCGCCGACTCGGGTCCGACCACGGTAGCTGGCACCGGCCCTCTTGCGCGCGGCTTTTCAAGGGTGCGTTGAGGCCGGAACACCTCGGACGTGCGCTGCACCTCGAACTCGACATGACACAGCCACGAATCGGCAGCACCGGATTCTTCGCCCGTTTCACGTAATTCGGTGCGGCTTCGGGTCACAAGGTATTCGCCGTTATGACTGTCCATCGGATGACCCGCCAGCAGGAACGTCGTACCGGTGGTGACGCCTCGCAGATTGCCGCAGGCATTGGCTCGCTGCCCAAGACAGCGCTGCGCCTGCATGCGCATCCGGGCGCGCATCCCACCATCTTCATCGCCAGCGTTCAGATAATCGCCGGGCCATTCATAGCGCGGATAGCTGGCGCGCGACGTGTCACGCGGGGCGCCATCGCGCGTGGTCAGATCGGCCTTGGGACGCGTAAAGTCATAGTCGCTCGTTACCCACTCGCCGGATCGCAGCGTCTCCGTCAGCGCGAATCGGTTCAGATGTTCTTCATCGATACGCACACCCGGTGGGTACATGCGTAGCGTGTGGTAGGCAGCGCTGTCATTCCGCCGAAAAGCGCCCATGCCATCGACCAGTACCAGCCGGTGACGGTCGAGACCGTGCTCCCAATAGTGCGTGATTCCCCATTCCTGCATCAGCCGGACCACAAAGTCGTAGTCGGTCTCGCCGTATTGGCACTGATAGTCGCGAACGGGATAGATCTCGGAGAGACGGTACTCCACCGGAAAGATGTAGTCCGACAGCACTGCTTCGATAATCTGCGGTGCGGTACTGCCGTGAAAACGCCGATAGTGACTGGCGCGTTTGGCTATCACCAGCCACGGCTCGATACGAAACTGATAGGTGATGTGACGCTCGTCACTGTGGACGCGTCGTGCTTGCGTGACGACGCCACTCAAGTGGCGCGTTCCCGCGCCTATCCCGCCTGACAGCCCGGTTCCAATCCCGTCCAGCTCAATAGCGACGCCCAGTTCCGTACCAACGAGCGCCTGCAAATTCAAGCTGCTGGCAGCCGCTAGCGCCAATGGATTGTCCGGGGAACGCGCGGAGATGTCGTAGGCGTACTCCGCCCCGAGTGCTTCTTCACCCTCCAGGTGAACAAAGGTTAGACAAGGATCATCGATGGGAAGCTGCGGCAATGCCCGGCTTACGAGGCTTACCGTGCGGCGACGCGCCGCAAAAAAGGAGTACTGGTCGCGCGATACCATGAAAGACACGTCTCGGGTTGAACACAACCGCGAGACCAGCAAAGCTGTTTCATGGCTCGCGAGGCAGCAAGAAAGCTACCCGGCAAGCGACGTGTTTTCTATCACACAAATCCTAAAAAAGACGCGATCTGCGTGATCAAAAGATTGCGAGCCAACCGGCGAAATCCAACCGTTGCCCCGACGCCATCCGCTGATTTCCGAGTCGATGTCAGACGGATCGCAGACAGGTATCAGACCTCTCCGCCTGCCCCCGCCAGTTCGCGCCGCAACCGCATGGCCGCGCCGATCCCCCGAATGGGCTCGGGCGGAATCCAGTTGGGATGGCTGCCGGCCGCGATGTCATCGATGGCTGCGCTCGGCATGCCAGCCATGAACTCGGCCATGTAATGCCCGAGGTAAGTGCCCTTGGCCACGCCCACCCCGTTGCATCCCACCACGCTGAACAGGTTGTCCGATTCCCGGCGGAACACCGAATGGTGGTTCAGCGTCATGCTGATCAACCCGCCCCATGTATACGCAAATGGCTTGCGCGCCAGCATCGGAAAACGCGCTTCGAACGATTGGCGATGATGCGCGGCGGCGGCACGCAGGTCGGCATCGCTCGCATGCAGCGACGGACGGTAGTGGAACGTATTCCGCACGAAGATGCGGCGATCCGGCGTGTAACGCACCGTGGTGCCAGCCGGATGCGCGGAGGTGCTGCCCCATGGTTTCACCTCGGCAAAATGCGCGGCGTGCTCGGCATCGCTCAAGGGCTCGGTCAGGCTGGCATAGGTAAACAGCGTAGCCAGCCGGTTGCGCACGCGGCCAAATGCCTCGCTGAAGCTGCCCACTGTGAGGACGAGCTTGTCCGCGCGCAGCGTGCCATCGGCAAACGCCAGCACATGCGGCGCACCGTACTGGCAAGCCGTCACCGGATTTCCCGTGAAAACACTGACGTTCTCAGGCAACGATGCCGCCAATCCTCGCACCAACGATGCAGGATTCACCAGCACATTGCCCGGCGTGTAGATCGCCGCCTTGTAGTAGTCGGTACCGAGCCGCTGCGAAAGGGCCGCGCCTTCCACGAACTCGTACGAGAATCCCGCGGCCTTCAGCCCTTCCGCAAATGTTTCAAGCGCGCCGATATGCGCGGATTCATGCGCCGACATGTACTTGCCCGCTTCTTGCCAGGCGCAGTCGATACCAAAGCGATCCTTGAGCCCACGCAGCCGGTCAATCGCGAACATGTTCAGCGCATGCAGCTTGCGGCTCGACGCGGCATCCGCGTCGCCACCATCCACGTTGTGCGGAATATCGATGATGAACCCGGCATTGCGCCCCGACGCGCCCTGCCCCACTTCCAGCGCCTCCACCAACGCGATACGCGCCTGCGGATGCAACTCGGCCAGCCGACGCACCAGCGCGACACCGGTAAATCCGGCACCAATCACGGCGAAATCAAACCGATGCTGACCTGTCAGGCGCTGGCCGATGGAAGTGTGACGGGAGGCAGAAGTCTCAAACCAGCCAAGCTGGCCGTCGATGGCGGGGCGTTTGCGGATGGAATGCATGGGCGGGATTTTAGCGCGGCGGCGTTTTTGTTTGATCTGATGGGGCCGCCTTGCACGGACGATAGACCTATGATTTCAGCCGGTGCCACAACCTGCCTTCGAAATCGTCATGCGTCGTCGCTTCAAAATACTGCTTCTATCGTGTGCGTGTTGCGCGCTCTCGATCCTCTCACTGGGCGCGCACGCAGCCTGGATCGATTGCAACAAGCAGCCGTCGGAATCTGCAAAGGCAGCCTGCATCGCCGCAGATTTTCCCAAGCTTGAGCGCGAGATGGCCGAAGCTCGTAAAGCGGCATCGGAAAGCGTATTCGGCCCGGCCCTCGATCCATCCTCCGAGTGGCAATGGATGGAGAAGCGGAGCCACTGTGGGCAGGACGTCGCGTGTCTGGAGGCGCTCTACCAGGCGCGGATCGCCGAATTGCAGAGCTTTCAGTTCGCCGTGAAGACCGATCGTGCGGGTAACCGGATGGAGCCCTTGATCGACAACAGCTCAGGTGTACCCGATGCACCATTGCTGGAGGGCTGTACACCAGACCAGCAACTCTGCGTTCGCGTTTCGCCCAAGGCAGATCTCGACGAAGCATGGCAATGGGTCGAGATCCGGTATGCGGGGACGAATCCCGCCACGTATCGGTTCAAGTTCCCCACCGCTTCAACGAGCAAAGGCGCAGTGTCGGCCTTGCCATGGGCTACCGTCCTTCGCACAGACAGCAAGGACAACAGCATCGTGGTGGGCTTGCGCGCCATCACGTCGGACATTTACGTGACGTGGGACAAGAGGGATCGCACCTGGCAAACGCATCTCTTCCGGATCACACGGCGCGGCACAACGTTCCAGTCCCGGGAAATCCTGACGCTTCCCAGCGCGGTCATACGAAGATTTCCCGACTGCAAATCGGATAGTGCCGAGGACCGGCGCAAGAAAGCCTGCCCGGACCATTACTTTTTTTCGACACTGACACTGGATCGCAATGTGGAATCCGGCTTTCCGCAACTGGTCTACGACACGGAAGCATCGAAGGATTCCGGCAGCCCCTTGCCAACAGAGAGTGCTACAGCGAAGGCAACCAATCAACGCGAAGGCGCCGACGCCAACGTCATCGACCCCGTCTGCAGCTTCACACGCACCTTCCGGCTAGACGATCGCGGAGTTTATGCGCCGGATTCGCCAATGCCCGATTGCAGCCGGTACATCGGACCCTAATCGCCTCCCACCGGATTTACTTGCCACCAAGCGCCCCCATTGCCTCCTGCATCGCCTCCCGTGCTGCAGCAACCTGATTCACCACGACTTCGATAGCGCACCGATCCCGCGCCAGTTCATCGCGTTGTACCGCCACCTGCTCGCGCACCCGCATCGGAGCAGGTCCACCCTCCGACAAGCGCGCCGCCACCCCCTGCTCCGGATCGAGGCAGCGCGTTACCGCTTCCGCCTCCACACGCACTGCACGGCCAGTGACGTTGAGCGTTGCGCGGTCCACCATGTCGCTGTCGATTTCGCAGGCGGGGATGTGTCGATCGAGTGCTTCGCGCACTACGGCACCGACTACGTGATGCGCCTCGCGGAACGACATGCCGGCGTCACGCACGAGCATGTCGGCGAGATCGGTGGCGGATGAGAAATCGCGCCGCGCCTTTGTCAGCATGTTCACGCGCTGCGGTTCGGCATGCTCCAGCACCAGTTTCAACAAGCTGGCGCAGCGCCTGCCTTCTTCCACAGCGTCCCAGAATCCGCGCATGCTTTCGCGGTTGCCGTCGCCGGAATGCGTGAAATGGGTGCCTTTCAGCGCGCCGAGTGCGCCGGTCAGCAGGCCCAGCATGTGGCCTCCCTTGCCTTTCAGGTATTCGAGAACAACCGGGTTTTTCTTCTGCGGCATGATGCTCGATGTTCCCGCCACGCTGTCGGGGAAATCGATCAGGCCGAATTCCGGCGTGGCCCAGACGTAGAGGTCTTGCGCGACGCGGCCCCAGGTGACTGCGGCAATCGTGATCGCGGAGAGAATCTCCCAGGCAAAGTCGCGCGAGGCCACGGCGTCGAGCGCGTTCGGGGCGGGACGCGAGAACCCTAGCCAGCGGGCCGTGGCATGGCGATCGATCGGAAACGCCGTGCCGGCCAGTGCGCCGGCGCCGAGCGGGCAGGCATCGAGCGATTCCAGCGCGCGGTGCAGCCGGGCGATGTCACGACCGAGCGCTTCGCCAATACCGCAGAGGTAATAGCCATAGGTGATCGGCTGCGCCGCCTGTAGATGCGTGTAGCCGGGCATCACGGTATCGGCATGGGCGGCGGCCTTCTCCAGTATCGTTTCGCGTGTGTCGAGCATCGTCGACAAGAGTTCGAGCACGGCGTCACGGGCACGCAGTCGATCGAGCGTCGCGAGGATATCGTTGCGGCTGCGGGCTACGTGCAGGCGTCCGCCTGCATCGGCACCTGCTACTTCCATCAGGCGAGCCTCGTAGTTGAAGTAGGCGTCCTCGCGTTGCGGATCGAGTGCCACGGTCTCCGGACCTTCCTCCGTCATACGGTGCAATGCGCGGGCGAGTGTCGCCGCCACGTCCGACGGGATCAGCCCGGCGCCGTCCAGCATCAGCAAATGCGCCGCGTTGATATCCGTGAGATAGCGGAAGCCTGGCGCGAAGTCCCGGTCAAGGCGCGGCTGGTAGATGAATTGGCAGACCTCGGGGGCAGTTGGCTGGGTCAGGCGACGGCTGACTTTCGATTCCATGGGGCGATTTCCTGTTCGTCTTGTGCGATGGAAACCAGTATCGGAATCGGCAGCCCATACCGTCAAATCACAATATCGCGGGTGACCATACGGATTTGATATACCATCGGCCCATCATTGCCGAACGATTGCCGAACGCCCCCACCCCACAAACGGTATGAAATTCAAGGAAATCGACGCCTTTCGCGCAGTCATGCGCTCGGGCTCCATGACCGCCGCCGCGAGCGAGCTTTATACGTCGCAACCGAATGTCAGCCGCCTGATTGCGCAGCTCGAAACTACCACCGGCCTGACGCTGTTCACGCGAAGCGCGGGTCGCCTGACCCCGACCGAGGAAGGACTCGCGTTCCTGCGCGAAGTGGATCGCGCCTTCGTTGGTCTCAATGCGCTCAAGGACGCAGCGCGCAATATCCGCCAATTCGGCAAGGGACGGCTGCGGATTGCCACGGTGCCATCGCTGGCCATGACGGTGTTGCCCACCGTGCTGCAGCGCTTTCACGCCGATCATCCCGATGTCTACGTGGCGATGGAAACCGGCAGCACGCAACTGGTGGCCGACTGGGTGGGGAGCCGCTATTGCGACCTCGGCCTGGTGTCCTACCTGCCGCCTGCGGCCGTGACCGAAGCCCAGCCCATCGCCGATGTGGCGGGTTGTTGCGTGCTGCCGCACGGGCATCGGCTTGCGGGTCTCGACGTGATCACCCCGGCCGATCTGGCCGGGGAATCCTTTATCTCGATGACGCATGGCGACGGCCTGCGTGCGTCCATCGACGCCGCGTTTGCCGATGACGACCGGCGCATCATGCACTTCGAGACGCCTTATGGCGCCACCATCTGCCGGATGGTCGCGCTAGGCATGGGGGTGGGCATCGTCAACCCGCTCGTGGCGCGGATGCATGGCAACGACCTCGTCATTCGCCCCTTTGCGCCCCGCATTCCGTTTGTCAGCTACCTGTTGCTGGCGCGCAACCGGCCTGCCAACGTACTGGTGGAGCGATTCAACGCGCGGATGATCGAAGTCCTCGCCACGGAAACCGCCGCGCTGCCGGGCTGAAACCTGTGTTGATCCTCCCCCCATACGGTTTTCGTATGGACGCCTGACAGACTCGTATTTGCGCAAGTCGGGGCGGCTCCGCATACTCGTCCGAACGATTGCGACGAGTCCCCCCATGACGCATAACAGGGCCCAAAGCCCGCTTCACCCGCTCCCCCTTCTCCGGAGGTCCAACTGATGGCCGGCGCCTCCACTTCCGCCCTGCCGGTCTTCGACGTTGCCGTAGTTGGCGGTGGCCTGGTCGGCTCGGCCATCGCCTACGGACTGCGCGACCGCGTCGGCTCCATCGCCGTGCTCGACGAGGGCGACGTTGCGCTGCGTGCCTCGCGGGGCAATTTCGGGTTGGTCTGGCTGCAGAGCAAGGGCTTCGGCATGGGTGCGTACAGCCGCTGGACGCTTGGTTCCACGCGTCTCTGGCCTGGACTCGCAGACCGTTTGCAGAAGGAAACCGGCATCGATGTGGCGCTCGAACAGAAAGGCGGCCTGACGCCCCTGATGGGCGACTACGAAGTGGAAGCGCGCCTCGCCTGGGTCCAAAAACTCATGGCCCAGCCCGGCGTGGAACCGTACGAGTGGAAGCTGCTCGATCATCATCAAGCCGCATCGCTCGTGCCCGGACTCGGCCCAGACGTGACCGGCGCCATCTGGACGCCGCACGACGGCATCGTCAATCCGCTCAAGCTGCTTCGCGCCTTTCATACGGCGTTTAGCCGGGGCGATGTCCAGTACCTGCCTTTCCACGGCGTGACCGCCATCGTGCAGTCGTCATCGGGCGAGTTCTCGCTGAGCACGCCGAATGGCACGGTGCGCGCCCGCAAGATCGTGCTGGCCTCGGGTTTGCGCAACGGCGAACTGGGTGCGATGGTCGGCATCGACCTGCCCATGGCGCCGCAGCGCGGTCAGATCCTCGTGCTCGAACGTACGCGCCGTCTGCTCGATACACCACTGGTGACCCTGCGCCAGAACGACGAAGGTAGCTGGCTGGTTGGCGATTCGCAGGAGGATGCGGGCTACGCCGACCAGATCACCACGCTGCCGATCCTGGCTACGCTGGCCGACCGTGCCGTGCGTACGTTGCCCGCCCTGCGTGATGTCCGCGCGGTGCGAGCGTGGTCGGCGCTGCGCGTACGCGCACAGGATGGCTTTCCGGTCTACGAGCAGTCCACCAGCCATCCCGGCGCGTTCATCGTCACCTGCCATAGCGGCGTGACGCTGGCCGCCGCCCATGCAGAGACCCTCGCCCCGATGATCGCCGCTGGCGCGCTGCCGCCGGAGCTGGACATTTTTTCGACCCGGAGATTCCATGTTCAGAAGACTTGACGCCACCGCCGCGCAGGCCGCCGGCCGCACGGTGCGCGTCACCGTGGACGGCGCCACGCTGGAATGCCGCGAGACCGATACCGTCGCCGCCGCCCTGTTCGCCGCCAACGTTGCGGCCTGTCGCGACACCGCCGTATCGGGCGCTGCGCGCGGACCCTTCTGCATGATGGGCGTCTGCTACGACTGCCTCGTCAGCATCGATGGCCGTCCCAACCCGCAAGCCTGCATGACGCGCGTGCGCGATGGCATGCGCGTGGAACGCCAACTCGGCGCACGCGAGGTGGCCGTATGACCATGACGAACCTGCCTCCGCTCGAAACATCTGACATGCTCGAATGCGACCTGCTCGTCGTCGGTGCCGGACCCGCCGGTCTCGCTGCGGCCACGCGTGCCGCCGAACTGGGACTGAGCACGATCCTGCTCGATGAACAACCCGCACCGGGTGGCCAGATCTATCGCGCCATCAGCACGACGCCAGTGCAGGAGCGCAACATTCTCGGTGCCGATTACTGGCACGGGCTCGACTTGCTAACGCCATTCCAGCGCAGCGGCGCGCAATACCTGGCTTCGGCCACGGTGTGGTCGATCAATCCGCGCGATGCAGAAGCCGATGGCCTGGGTTTCGAAGTGGCTTACTCGGTGACCGGCGCCAGTGCCGATCCGCAAGCGGGACTGCTTCACTGCCGCCACATCATCCTGGCCACTGGTGCGCAGGAGCGCCCCTTCCCGATTCCCGGTTGGACGCTGCCCGGCGTGATCACGGCCGGTGCCGCGCAAATCCTGCTGAAGACATCCGGCGTGGTGCCCGAAGGCCGCACGGTGCTGGCCGGTGGCGGCCCACTGCTGTATTTGCTGGCCTATCAGTACCTCAATGCCGGCGTGAAGATCGACGCGATCCTCGAAACGACGGCCTCCACGCAGTGGCTCCAGGCACTGCCCCACGCCTGGGGATTCCTGCGCTCGGCCTATCTCGGGAAGGGCTTGAAGATGTTGCGCGCGGTGCGCAAGGCCGTGCCGATCATCAGTGGCGTGACGGCGCTCGAAGCTGTGGCCGGTGCCAACGGGCAGGTAGCCGAACTGCGCTACACGGCCGATGGTCAACCTCGCACGATGGCCGTCGACCAGTTGCTGCTGCACCAGGGCGTGGTGCCCAACACGAATCTGTCTCGTGCCGTGGGTGCGGAACATGCATGGAACGAGCGCCAGGACTGCTGGGAACCTGCCGTCGATGCATGGGGCGCCACATCGGTGCCGCACCTGACTATCGCCGGCGATGGTGCGGGCATTGCGGGTGCGATGGCTGCAGAGCATCGCGGTCGACTCGCCGCCATCCAGGCCGCCGCATCGCTGGGCCGCCTGGACAGCGCAGCACGCGACCGCGAGGCCGCGCCACATCGGCTCGCCCTCGCCCGCGCTACGCGTGGCCGCGAATTCTTCGAAGTGTTGTATCGCCCGCAGCCGCAATTTCGGCGACCGGTGGGCAACACCATCGTCTGCCGCTGCGAAGAGGCGACCGCCGAGCAAGTGCGAGAAGCCGCTCGCATGGGTTGCCAGGGGCCGAACCAGCTCAAGGCATTCCTGCGCTGCGGCATGGGCCCCTGCCAGGGCCGGTTCTGCGGACTGACGGTGACCGAACTGATCGCCGATGAGCAACAGCGCCATCCGCGCGACGTTGGTTACTACCGCCTGCGTTTCCCGACCAAGCCGGTGACGCTTGGCGAGATCGCAACGTTGCCGCAAACGCAGGCATCGCGCGAAGCCGTAGTACGTTTCAAAAAATAAAGGACGGAGACTGAAGCGAGACCCGGACGGTGACAGCCAGGCACAAGACCTGACGCAGCGCCCGGGCATCTCACCCACCATCCAGCACAGCGACACCCCCGAGAGGACTCTCCCACTTATCTGCAATCTGCATCGAGGATCAACCATGTCGTTTTACAAGATCGTTCCCGCTGTTGCACTGGCGTTGTTTGCCACGCAGGCCCTGTCGCAGGAACTGCCCCCTGCCCCCATCCGCATGCTGGTCGGCTTTGCGCCGGGCGGCGGCAACGATGCCATCGCACGCACCGTCGCCACGCAG
Source organism: Cupriavidus sp. DL-D2 (assembly GCF_039710735.1). NCBI lineage: Bacteria > Pseudomonadati > Pseudomonadota > Betaproteobacteria > Burkholderiales > Burkholderiaceae > Cupriavidus > Cupriavidus sp. DL-D2. Next base: position 106,079 of record NZ_JBDKXK010000038.1, read on the forward strand.
TTCCAGATCAACACCAAGACGACGATGGTGGTGGAGAACAAGCCCGGCGGCGGCAGCACTATTGCCACGGCCGAAATGGCGCGCGCCAAGCCCGATGGTTCGGTGCTGCTGCTGGGCTCGGTAGGCGGACAAGCCATCGCGCCATCCGTCTACAGCAAGCTGCCCTACGACCCGGTCAAGGGGGTGCAGCCCGTGTCGCTCGTGGCGAAATCCGCCAACGCGCTGGTCGTCAACGCCGCGCTGCCGGTCAAGAACGTGCAGGAGTTGCTGGCCTATGCCAAGGCCCATCCCGGCGAACTGAACGTGGCCTCGCCTGGCAACGGCACGATCTCGCACCTGTCCGCCGAACTGTTCAAGAGCATGGCTGGAGTCTTCATCACCCACATCCCGTATCGCGGCGACGCCCCGGCGATGCAGGACGTGATGGCCGGCCAGGCCCAGATGACCTTTGCGAGCCTGCCGTCCGCCAAGGCCGGTGTGGATAGCGGCAAGGTGCGCATCCTGGCCGTGACCAGCGCCAAGCGCGTGGCGACGATGCCGAACGTGCCCACCGTGGCGGAATCCGGCGTGCCGGGCTATGAAGTGGTGTCGTGGTACGGCGTGTTTACCACGGGCGGCACGCCCATGCCGACGGTCAATCGTCTGGCGCAGGAGATTGCCGCCGTACTCGCGCAACCCAACATCCGCGAGACCATCACCAAGCAGGGCATGGAACCCAGCGCGCTGGGGCCGAACGAGTTCTCTCAGATGGTGAACAAGGATTCGCAGAAATGGGAAAAGGTGGTGAAGACCGTCGGCATCAAGCTCGACTGAGTGATTTGTGAGGCTGTACTATCCGGGCGCCGAAGGGCGCCCGCTTTTTTACCCGCTGTATTCAAGATCCCACAACCTTCCTCACAAATATCCGTTCCGGCATCTTCAGGTTACGCAATTCCAGTGCCTCCAGC